>CAKNOI010000004.1 GCA_930990125.1 uncultured Clostridiaceae bacterium
ATAAAATAGGAGTAGAACTTGCTAGAAAAATGTGGAGTGAATATCAAGTAATAGTTGCTACACACTTTAATACTGGCACATATCATAATCACTTTGTTGTAAATTCAGTTAATTTGTTTACTGGAAAGAAATTTAATTGCAATAAAGGTGCATATTATCATTTTAGAGAATTATCAGATGAATTATGCAAAGAATATAATTTAACAGTAATTGAAAATCCGAAAGGTAAAACTCCGAGAAATATCTATTTTGCAGAAAAACGAGGAGAGCCAACGAAATATAATTTGATGAGACAGGCGATTAATGAGGCAATGGAAATGTGTATAAATTATGCTCAATTTAAAAAGATAATGATTAAAAAGGGATATATCATAAATGATGATTACAATAGAAAATATCCTACAATTCGTTCAGTAAATGATAAAAAAGCAGTAAGAATGTATCATCTAGGAGAAGAATATTTGCCAAATAATATTGCAAGTAGAGTAAATCAAAATCCATATTATATGCAAAACAGATATTTAGAATTTGTAAAACCAAAAAGAGATAAGAAGAAATATAAAGTTTATAAATTTAAAGGAGATTTAAAGAATATAAGTAAAATGAAAGGAATTGATATACTTTTTCTATTATTATTTCACTTATTAGGCTTAATACCAAAAAGAGAAAATTACAAGCCATTATCTCCTGAAATGAGACAAGAAGTTAGAAAAATGGAAAGATATTCTAAAGAGATTAGACTTATTGTAACAGAAAAAATCAAAACAGTAGAAGATGTAAAAAGCTATATTTCACAAACTGAAAAAAATATCAAAGATGTCGCTAATATAAGGCAAAAATATAGAAATAAATTGAGAAATTGTATAGACGATAATTTAATAAAGGAATACAAAGCAAAGAGAGATGAATGTACCAATGTTTTAAATACTTACAGAAAAAATTTGAAAACAGCGAATTGTATTTTAGAAGATATACCAAAAGTTAAAGAGGTTGTAAAAATTGAGAAACAAATGAAGTTGGAACAGATAGAAGTTACTAAAACAAAGAAAAAGAATAGAAATTTGAGTAGATAAAATATAAAGGGTTGTTATTAAAAATAGCAACCTTTTATGTATTTTAAGAGCTAATATCTGGAAAATAATTGTATTTATAGTAATTTTATGATATAAATAAGAAAAATATGAAATTTGCAACGCTCCGTTGCAAATTTCAAAATGGAGAGAATTATGATATATAAAATTGAAAATAAAAAAATACAAGTAATGTTAAAAAATGAAGTTATAGAATTACCAATTAAATTAAAAAATAAAATAAATGAAAATTTTGAAAATATGAAAAAAACAGGGGCAAATATATGGAATGGAGAAGTACTTTGTGTTTCAGAATGTAATATAAAAGATGATAAAGTAGAAATAATTTGTAAAAAATCAGATTATGCTCACTATCTATATGGAGAAAGAATAGGGTGTCCAAAAGGATATGAATGCCAAAATTTAAGTGCTGGTTGCTTACTAGAAACAATAGATGAATATTATATAGTTGGAGAATTAGATAACAATACTTCATATCCAACAATGCTACAAGTAACAGGTGGAGGAATAGATAAAACGGATATAGTTGGAGAAAAAATAGAAATAGAGCAAACAATAATAAGAGAAGCAAGAGAAGAATTAAATATAGATTTAAATGATAAAAAAAGTATTTTATATAATAAAATAAGTTATATTTATGTTTCAGAAGATAACGAGCAACCAGGTGTTCAATTATTTTCAAAAGCTAAAACAAAAATGACAGCAGAAGAAGTGAGAAAATATTTTGAAAGTTATTATAAATATTTAAAAGAAAACAATTTAGAGGTAGAATTTGGAAAATTACATTTTTTAAAAAAAGAAAATGGGATAGAAGAGTTAAAAGAATTAAAAAATCCAAAAAGAAATTATTTAATACCATTATTAAAAATTGATATGAAAGGAAAATAAAATGATAAGAAATATAATTTTTGATTTAGGAAATGTGATTATAAATTATAATCAAGAACAAATTATTAATAACTTTACTAAAAAGGAAGAAGAAATAAAATACATATATGATGAAATTTTTCATGCTCCAGAATGGGAACTAATGGATTTAGGGAATATTACTAATGATGAAGCAACAGAAGTAATAAATAAAAGAAATGAATTTAAATATCAAAAATTAACAGATAATTTTTTGCATGAATGGTATAAAAAGCAAGAGATTAATAGAGATATTGTAGAAATAGCAAAAAAATTAAAGAAAAATGGATACAAGTTATTTGTTTTATCTAATATGGCTAATTTAACATATGAATATTTTAAAAATGATGAATTCTTTTCATTATGTACAGGGATTATTATATCAGCACATGAACATTTGATAAAGCCAGATGAAAAAGTATTTAGATTACTTTTAGATAGATATAAATTGAATGCAGAAGAATGTTTATTTATAGATGATGATCCATCAGAACAAAATTATAAAACAGCGAATAAAATTGGAATAAAAGGTAGAAGAATTATACCAAACCAATCAGAAGATGTTAAGAAATTATTAGTAGAATTCGAAGTAGAAATATAGATTCGTAATTTGTAACAAAGTATAGTAAATAAAAACGAATAAGTCTATAAATTATCAATTTTGCCAATACTATTGGCAAAATTGATAAAAGTATTGATTAAAAAGCAAATTAAAAATTTTAATAATAAAAAAAGAAAGTGAGTGATATTATCTATGCTAGAAAAAGATTTTAAGGATTTAATATTACAAGCTAAGCAAGATATATTAGCAACACGATATAATGTAATGCAACATGCAAATAATGAACTTATAATGCTGTATTTTAGATTAGGAAAGATTATCAGTGAAAATGCTAGATATGGAAATCAATTCATCAAGATTTTTTCAACTTCGCTTAGGTTAGAATTTCCAAATACAGATGGCTTTTCAGAGAGAAACTTATCGAGAATGAAAAAATTTTATGAAGAATATAAAGATTTATCAAATTTGCCAACAGCATTGGCAAATTTACCATGGTCTCATAATATGCTTTTATTAGAAAAAATAAAAGATTTTGAAATTAGAAAATGGTATGCCAATAAATGTTTAGAAAACGGATGGTCACATACAGTTTTGGAACACCAAATTGATTCTGGAGTTTATGAAAGACAAGTATTAGCAGAAAAATTAACAAATTTTAATGAAAAATTACCATTAACACAAAGTGAGCTTGCAAGAGATGTAATGAAAGACCCATATATTTTTGAATTAGAAGGAATAAAAGATGATTACATAGAAAAAGATATTGAAAATGCTATGTTAGAGAAGATAAAGAATGTCTTATTAGAATTAGGAAAAGGCTTTAGTTTTGTAGGTAGTCAATATAAAATATCAACTGAAAGTCAAGATTATTATATTGATTTATTGTTTTATCATTTGGAATTAAGATGCTATATTGTAGTTGAATTAAAAAATACAGAATTTAGGCCTGAATATACAGGACAACTTAGTTTTTATGTAACAGCTGTTGATGAAACAATAAAAAAGGAATATGATAATCAAACTATAGGATTATTACTTTGTAAAGGAAAAGATAAATTATCGGTAGAATGGTCTTTAAAGAGTACAAATGCTCCGATAGGTGTTTCATCATACAAAATTGCAAAAACATTACCAAAAGAAGTTTTGGAAAAATTACCTACTGAAGAAGAATTGAATATGTATATTATAACAGAAGAAGGAAATAAAATGGAAAAAAATGATAATAACTAGAGGTAATTATGGAATTTATTAAAAAAATAAGCAAATATATTGAGAATATAATTAATAAAATGAAAAAAATTTTAAGAAATATAAATAAACCAAGCTATACAAATCTTATTTATATATCATATTTTTATCTTTTTGCTACAGTAATTTTAGTAATTATTTCTTTTATAATGAAAAGTTATAAAATAAAAATAAGTAATGACTTACCATTTAACATATATTTGGCTTTATCAACTTTAATGATACCATTAGCTATATTTATTGCACAAAAAATTTCGGATAGCAAGGATTTTTTAACGGCAAATGTATATATGAATCAGTCTCATATATTTCCAATGACTATTTTTCAAATAGTTTCTTTTGTTTCATTATTTTATATACAAGATTATATTTACTATGGAATATTAATAATTACATATGCAATATGCATTGCTTATTTGTATATAAATACATTAAGATTATTTTCTGATAGCATATACTTTACAAAAAAAATAAAAGAAGAAACTAAGAAGATAATAAATCAAGCATTAAAAATTCATATTGACTCAAATGAAAACATTGCAAAAAATAAAAATCTTCCTAATTGTGGAATATATTTTGAAAACTATCATTATGAAAATACAGATGATTATGAAAAAGTATATATATATCCACCATGTGATAATTTATTAATTAAAGAATTAAATAAAAAAGAGTTAAATAATTTAAAGAATATAATGTCTCAAATAAATATAAAGATGGAAGATATAGGAGAAAATGAAGTAAATAATGAAATTCATATAAATAAAAAGAACATTATAATATTTTTACAAAGTGAAGGATATACCACAAGAACAAAAACACCTGTAATCAAAATTTTTTATAATAAAAATGATACAGATGTTATTGAAAAATTGATCTATATAAGAAATATATTAGATAATTTATATAAATATGAAGATTATAATTTAGACATAGTTGTAAAAAAAGAGATTCAAGAAATTGAAAATAAATGTACAATATCAATATGTAATCATTCAATAACTGAATTACAAAACAATCTAGAAGTATATGTGGATTTTTATAAAGCTATAGTTGACAATATAAATACTAGTATTGATAAGAATTATACTTTAGAAGAAGTATATAAATCAATTCATTCTTTTTATACCTTTAGAGGATTTAACTATTTTAAATACATTAGGGAAGAATTATATAATTTATGTTATCATCCAAATGCTTTAGAAAATAAAATTATATTTAATGAAATAACATCTTGTATATATCAAATGTTATTATACTCTTTTACACAGTATGAGTTAATTTCTTTTGAGTATATGTCAGAAATGTATCAAAGTTTGTCATATATAGTAAATAAAAATGAAAAATTAGATATGAATAAAATACAACTAGAATTATTTGAGATTTTAAACTATATATATTACGAATTGAAAAAAAGTAGTAATGAGAATTATAAAAATGCTAAAAACATGATGATATTACTAAATATTATTATTGTAAATATTATGTTTGACTTAGCCTCTGAAGATGTTGAAAGATATGATATGTTTAGAAAAAAATTCACCAAATTTATTAGTAAGTTAGAACAAGATATAAAACAAATTAAAAGTCAGAAAAATATTTTAGATGCATTGCAAGAAATATTAATGCATTTCAGTAGTAATTTATATGCAATGGATTCATACCTCTTTGAGAAGAAGGAAAATAGGATAAAAGAAGAAATTATTCATTTTTATAACAATAAATCATTTAAATACATAATTTCTGCTTTTCTTAATGCACATAAATTAGATTTAGATAGTATTTATAATTGGGATAATTGGGAAGGATATGATATATTAAATGCTGAAGGGGCACATTTTGTTAAAACAAGTACATATATGAATGATTTATTTTGCAATATATGCCTTAAACATAATAATATAGAGTTACCAACAGATAGAGATTTAGTATCATTATATAATAGTAGCTTAAAAAATAAATTGTTTAGTTTAGGATGTAATGAAAATAGTAATTTAATATTAAAATTTGAAGATATGCTACAAGAGTATGATGAGAATGGAAAAAAATATTTAAGAGAAACGAATATTAGTAAAGAAAAGGAAGCAGAGTTTAAGGAAAAATTTATACAATGTTATATTGATAATAATAATCTTTATAATCTAATGAAACAATATAATAATGTAAAAATCGTAAAACCAGCTAAACGGAGAAAAAAATTATTTAGGAATAAGCCAAATCTTAGAGAAAACATTCTTATTAGAAAAAATGCCAAACAATGAAAATATTATTTTTTCAGGTTTTGAGTCAAATTTTGTACAGAGTTTTATAAATGGTGAAGAGAAGAGGTATGTAAAAGATATTTTAAAAAAATTACCTAATGCAAACAGTAAGATTATAGAATTTCTAAGCAATATGAAAGATATTGAGCAAGTTATAATATTAGCTAATTATAGTTTTGAGTATAATTTATATGATACAATAAATTTAAAATATGAATATATGCAAGATTATAAAAGTATTGATAAAAATAATAATTTGTATATTCTTCATAATGACGTATTAATACCAGTTTATCAAATAAGGGGACTAGATAATAGCTGTTTTTATATTTTGAATATAAATAAAATGGGAAAATTTTGCAGAGATAAGGATACGGATTTTTTTGATATCCAAGTGTTTGAATATTCTAGTGATACTCAACATCTACAAGAAGCAATGAATAAAAAAATTAATGGTTGCGAATTAGAAGGAGACGAAAAAAGAAAACATTTACTGGAGTCTGTTAATTTGGTAATTAGAGAATATGTTAAATTTGAAGATAATGAAGTAAAAGGTTATAAATTATTTTATAATAATACAAAATAGAAAATAAAATAATAGGAGGAAATTTATGGATTTAAAAGCTAATTTTATAATGGAGCATTATAAAAAATTGATAGAAAATAGAGAATTTGATGAATTTGATATATTAGGTTTTTTAATATTTATAAGAAGTTTTATTAAGCCAAACAAACAATATCCATTGATTGAAGAATTTGCAGATTTAGTAGCTCACAGGGAGAGGGAGAAAGGAAAAGTAATGGAATGTATAAAGAATGCAATAGATAATAATTATTCGTATATTTCTAATAGCAAAAGGATACAAGGATATTGTGGGATAAATGAAAATGATTGGAAGAATGAGTGGATTAAGTTCGGAAATGTATTTAATATATTAATTAATGATGATATATTAAAAGAAATAACACTATGCATATTCTCATTAGCACAAAAAACTATTTACAACGATAAGAAGGGACATAATGGAATGATTGAATTTGATGCTGTTAGTAAAAGTGGAGAAATAGCCTTATTGACAACTGAAGGAAGGAAAGATAGCATATTTATTTGTTTTGCCAAATATGGAGAATATATTATTGATACAAAATATGACGGTGTTCCAATTACAGAGATTGTATCTACATTTAGAGATAATGGAAAATTAAAATTAAAAGATAGGCTTAATAATATTATTTTAGAGGTCTAAAATATAAATTGGCAAACAAGAGATTATAATGAATTTAACTATAAACATATATAAAAATTGCAACATTATGTTGCAAAATTAGAAGAGGAGATAATAAAAAATGGAAATTATTAAATATGATAATGCTTTAAAAGGAAAGAATAGTGCCAAGTGTAAAACGTTGGAGTATTCATTTAATGATAAAGAAATAGATTTAGGTATAGCAACAATTAATGGGAGATATCCTGATAAAGGATATGGAGTAAATCTTGTAAGTAAAGAATTAATATATGTTATAGAAGGTAAAGGCACATTAAATTTTGAAAATAAAAGGATTGAATTTTCAAAGGGAGATTCTATTTTAATAGAACCTAATGAAAAATATTACTATGATACTAATTACTGTATAGTATCTATGACCTGTACACCAGCATGGTTACCTGAGCAACATAAGTTAGTAGATTAAAAATATGAAAGTGAGTTAAAAATGAAAGTATTAATATTAAGTTTCAGTAGTAATCAAGTAAACGAAGATAGTTTTATACCAAATAAAATAGGATTAACTTTTTCTTGTGTGGAAGAAAGTGAGAAAGAATTAAAAAAATTAGGTAATGATGTAGAACATATTTGTATTAATAGAAAGAATATTCAGAAATGTTTAGCTTGTGGTAAAAGAGGATGGGGTATATGTTTGGATAAACATATATGCATTCAAAAAGATGATTTTAATGAAATTTATAAACATATGGGAGATTTTGATGCTTATGTATTTATTACACCAGTTTATTTTCATGAAATGAGTGAGTCAGCAAAAACATTTTTTGATAGATTAAAAAGATGTGATGCATTCAATGATGAATCAAAAATAAAAGGAAAGAAAATAGTGTGTATCGCTTGTGCAGGAGGAAGTGGTAGTGGAACAGAAGAAACACTAAAAGCATTTGATACATTAAATTATTTTTTAGGAACGAAAATGTATGCAAGAATACCTGTAACAAAAGCAAATTTTGAAAAACAAAGAAAAGTTATAGAGAATGCAATGAAATTGGAGGATAATTGATATGGAAAAATTAAACATATTAGGAACAGGTCATGCAATGACATTAGATTGTTATAATACTTGCTTTACATTAGAGAATAATGAAGGAGAACATATATTAGTAGATACAGGTGGAGGACTACAAATAATAAAACAATTAAGGGATGCAAAGATAGATTTTAGAAAAATACATAATATTATTTTATCACATAAACATACAGATCATATATTAGGAATGTTTTGGATTATAAGATATGCACAAAAGTTTTTTGACAATAATAATTATGATGGAAATCTAAATGTTTATATGCATAAAGAATTAGAAAGTACAATTAGAAAAATAATGTTTGAAGTATTGCCAAAAAAATTTACAAAACTTATAGATAACAGAATTATTTTTAATATAGTAGAGGATAAAGAAGAAATAAAAATACTAAATTATAATATTAAATTTTTAGATGTTCAAGCAAAAAAAGATAGACAATTTGGTTTTAAAACTACATTAGCAAATGGAAAAACATTTGTATTTTTAGGTGATGAAACATTTGATGAAAAATTAAGAGATGAAGTAGAAAATGCAGACTGGTTATTACATGAAGCAATGTGTATGGATTCAGAGGCAGATATATTTAAACCATACGAAAAAATGCATTCTACTGTAAAAACAGCATCAGAAATAGCAATGAGTTTAAATGTTAAAAATTTAGTATTATATCATGCAAGTGATAACGATTTAGAAAACAGAAAAAAGTTATACACAGAAGAGGCAAAACAATACTTTAAAGGAAATATATATGTACCAGATGATTTAGATGTTATTGAATTATAGAAAGAGGAAAAAATTATGTTAGACAATTTTGAAAGCATTAGTCCAACGGCAATTGTAACTGCATATCCTAGACAATTTACAGACATACCTTATGAAAAGCAAATATATGAATGGTTAAAGGCAAATTGTAAAAATAATGATGTGAAATTGAATAAATTATTAGCACCAGAAATAGAAGCAAGGTATAAACTAACTAATAAAATACTAAATGATTTAAATATAAAGCAGATAGTTGAAATTGCAGCTGGTTATTCTTCAAGAGGTATAATATATGCTCAAAAAGGATATGAGTATATTGAAATGGACTTAGAAGAAGTCACTAGAAATAAGATTAGATTACTAAAAGATATTGCTAATATTCCTAACACTTTACATATAACAAGTGGTAATGCATTAAACTATGCAGATTTCGAAAAATGTAGTAAATTTCTTGATAAAAATAAAGAAGTAGCAATAATAAATGAAGGATTACTTAGATACCTAACTTTTGAAGAAAAAAAGATTGTTGCAAAAAATATTTATAATGTATTAAAGAAATATAACGGAGTATGGATTACTTGTGATGTCACACCTAAAAAGTTCATAGAAAAGCAAAATGAATGCTTACCAGATTTTAATAATAACTTAAATCAAGTTACCTCAAGAAATGATTTACAAGATAGATTTGATGATATAGAACATATAAAATCATTTATGATGAAAATAGGATTTAAAAATATAGAGATTCATAGATTTATTGAAATGAAAGAACAGTTAAAATCGTTTGAAATATTGGGTGTTGCGAAAGAAGAATATGACGAATTATTAGAAAATGCTATAGTAGCGATTATTAAAATATAAACTTTTCAAAAACTATTGTAAATCTTAAAGATTTATGTTAAATTATAAACAACAGTTGTAGCAAAAAATTGCCAACTTGTACATATAATTCTTGCAATATATTGCTATAACTACATTTGAAACGGAAATAAGTAGCTTTTTTGCGATAGGCTTTTCGAAAACGTCTCTCGCAAAGGAGCCAGAAAAATAGCAGATAAGAAATTATCTGTTATTTTTTTATAAAATTTTTTTATAAATTTCTAAAAATAAATTAAACTTTTTTTAGTCGTAAATCATCTAATAAGTGTAACAAAAGATAATACAAAAAATGAACAAATAAATGGTAAAGGATAGTGATAACTTGTACGAGGTTGCTAGAAAAAGAAATAATAAAAAAATTGCAGGATTAATAATCATCATAATAATTATTGTTTTAGTAATTGCATTTAAAATAATAAAAAATGATAATAGTTCAAATAATAAAATAAATGAAGTAAATCAAATACAAGAAAGTAGTTTAGAAAAAAATAATAATGAAATAAGTAATGAACAAGAAAATGAAAACAATAATGAAAATACGAATAATGAAACCGGTAATGGAGTAATAAAAGTGCCTATAGAAGAAGAACCCGTTGATGAACCTGCAGAACCACCTGCAGAAGAACCTATAGAAGAGCCTATAAATAATACAAACACAGGTAACAAAAAAGAATTTGGAAGTAATGTTGCTTTTATAGGTGATTCCAGAACACAAGCTTTTTTAATGTATGCTGGTTTAAAAGATGTTAAAGATTATACAAATATAGGTCTTATGGTAGATACTGCAATTACTAAAAAATTTATAACCAATAGTAGAGGAGAAAAAATAACAATACTGGATGACTTAGCATATAGCAATATTGATACAGTATATATCATGTTAGGTATAAACGAATTAGGATGGGTATATAGTAGCATATTTATCCAAAAATATGAAGAGTTAATAGACAAAATACATGAAATAAAGCCAAATTGTGAAGTTATTGTACAATCCATCATTCCTGTTACAAAAACGAAATCGGATAATGATGCTATTTATAATAACCCAAAAATTGTAGAATACAATAAATTGATAAAAGAAATGGCGGATAGAAAAAATATACAATATATTGATTTAGTCCCTGTACTTGCAGATGCATATGGCAACTTACCAGAAGATGCAAGCACAGATGGAATTCTCTTAAATAAAGAATACTGCTTAAAATGGTTAGATTGTTTACAAAATAATTAATTAGAAATAGGAGTGTTAAACATGAATGTAAAGAAAATAATTGCAGTAATATTAGTAGGTATACTTTTTATTATTACAATTGTATTTGCTATTATGAATAATAATAAAGATGAAAATAAAAAAATAGACATACAAAAACTAGCAGAAGAGTTAATAAGTGCACCAATATTTGAAGATAATTTAAGCGAAATAGATAAAGAAAGTGCCTTGAAAAGATATAACTTTAATGCGGAAACAATAAAAGATATTTGTTCTTATATAGGAACGGGAGCTACAGCAGAAGAAATTTTGATAATAGAATTAAATAATAAAACAGATAGGGAAACAACAAAAGAAATAATTACAACAGAAATAGAAGATAGAAAAGTAAATTATCAAAATTATTTACCAAAAGAAGTTTCTAAGTTAGAAAATTACAATTTAGAAATGGTAGGAAATTATATCATCTTATGCATTTCGAATGATTATGATACAGCAAAAGAAATTATAGATAAAAACACAAATACGTAAAAGGAGTATAGCAGTGCAGGATGTAAAAGAAACATTGATAAATTATATAAGAGACAATCAAGACAAACTATATAGAATGGCATTTAGTTATGCAAAAAACGAAGATGCAGCCTTAGATATCGTACAAGAAGCTATAACCAAAGCACTAAAAAATATAGATAAATTAAAAGAAGAAAAATATGTAAATACATGGTTCTATCGCATTGTCATCAATGAATGTTTACAGTATATCAAAAAAAACAAAAAGATGATGTATTGTAGGTTGCAGGAAATAGAAAATAAGGTGGATTGGAAAGATTCTATCACTTATGAAGGAATCGACACGTATAAATATGTTCAAAAGCTAAGCCCAAAAATAAAAACAGTTATTTTACTAAGATTTTTTGAAGATAAAAAAATAGAAGAAATAGCAAAAATAACAAACACAAATGTAAACACAGTAAAATCTAGACTATATAAGGGGCTGAAAGAATTAAGAAAATGGCTAAAAAATGAATAGAAAGGAAGTGAGAAAATGAAAAACTTAAATAAAGCGAAAGAAGTTTATCAATCAATACACATACCAAAGCATCTAAGTTATGTAGTAAACAAAGCTATTGGAGAAAATGGCAAAAAAGAGCATCATCCATGGAATTTTTGGAAACCAATGGTATCTACAATAAGTTGCGTGTTTTTGGCTTTTGTTTTTATGCTAAATGTAAGCCCTAGCTTTGCTACAACAGTTTCAGAAATCCCAATTTTAGGAGAAGTAGCAAAAGTATTTACCATAGAAGAATATCATAAAGAAGATGAAGAAAAACTTATTAATGCCAAGATACCAGCGATAGAGAATACAGGAAATACGGAATTAGAACAAAGAGTTAATTATGAAATTATGCTAAAAATAAATGAAATTTTAGAAGAAGCAGAGCAAAGAGCTTCTGAATATAAAAAGGCTGTGCTAGAAACAGGAGGAACAGAAGAGGATTATCAACCAATTAACATACAAATAGACTATAAGGTAGGCTATTCTAACAATCAAGTTGTTTCCTTTGTAATATGGAAATCAGAAACACTAGCTAGTGCTTACACAGAAAGTTATTTTTATAATATTGATATAAAAACAGGAAAAAATCTAAATTTAAAAGATGTGTTGGGTAATAACTACAAACAAATAGTAGATGAAACGATAGAGAAAGAAATAGAAGAAAGAAGCAAAAAACAAAATATGACATATTTTACAAAAGAAGAAGGTGGTTTTACAGGTATTGAAAATGAATATCAAGACTTTTATATTAACACAGATGGAAAAGTAGTTATTGTTTTTCCAAAATATCAAATTGCACCAGGCTCTATGGGAACGCAAGAGTTTGTGATAGAAGAACCAATAGATTTTCTTTCTAAATAATAAAAATTTCAAAAAAACAGATTAAGATAATTTCTTATCTGTTTTTTTCTGATAGATAGCTATTGCTATCCATAATTTGTTATGATATGATTTAAAAAAACGGAAGAAAGTAACAAAAAACAACAGAAAAAAGGAAGAGAAGAGGAAAAACATGGGAAATAGAGAAGATTGGAAAGAAATAGAACAATCAATAGAACAGTCAGATAACGAAAAAGCAAAGAAGTATAGAGGTTTAAACATTATAGAAATGCTAGATAGAGTAATACAAAGAGCGACAACACAGACGATAGATGGTTGGAAGGCATTAAAAATAATTCTTAAAATAATGGTAGTTGCAGTAGTAATCTGGGTAGTGTTCCAATTTTACGTGTTTTTAAAAATTACAATATCTAACTTACAAAATTCACATGAAATTAATGTAGAATCTAACATTGAAACTTCTCAGTATGCAAAAGTAGCATTAACATCACAAGATACAGACGAAGAAGAAAATGGAAAATATTATTTTCAACTAGAAAAATTTCCGCAAATACAATTTACATCGATAAAGTTTTTTGGAAGTGAGTATAACGACCTAGAAGATAATCTACATCAATATTTATTTCAACAATGGGAAGATCCAGATAAAAATAAATTTCACATCATACAATCAAAAACAAAAGATGATTTACTAATTTATGAAACCTATTTAGAAATTGACACTTATGAAGAGTTATTAGAAGGAACGGAAGCAATTATCCGCTATTTACAATATGCAGAAGAGTGGAATAAAGAAAATGGAAAAATAATTGATATATGGCAACAAAAAGAAGGTCAATTTGTCATGCCATTGCAAGCCAAGATATATTTAAAAAAAGGGGAAAACAAACTACTATTATATCATGAAAGATTTCAAACAGCAGACGAAATAAGGCAAGAAGCAAAGCTGTTGTATCAACAATTCCAAAATGAAACAGAAAAATAAGGATAAAAACGTAAATTTTTACACATATTAAAACTAGAATGGAAAAGGGTGTAAAGAAAGGAGGACTTAAGTTTGATATGGAAAATAGTCTGCCTTATTATAGGCTTTGTATTTTTAGTAAAAGGTGCAGATTTATTAGTAAAAGCAGCTAGTAGTCTTGCCAAAAAACTTGGGTTATCCGAAATGCTAATAGGTTTAACAATTGTAGCATTGGGAACTTCCCTTCCAGAGGTTTTTATTACAATTACTTCGGCGGTAGAAGGACATTCGGATTTAATTATAGGAAATGCCATTGGAAGTTGTATTTGTAATTTTTTATTTGTTATTGGAATTTCTTGTTTAATAAGACCAGTAAAATTTGACAAAAGAATTGTCAAAAGGCATCTGCCAATAGGAATTGCTGCAATGTTATTATTGCTAGTATTGGGAAATACAGATAAACTAGGAGGAGCACAAACTATCACAAGATGGCAGGGGGTTATATTATTAATTTGTACTCTACTGTATATTCTATATACTATTTATGAAGAAAAAACAATCAAAAATAAAGCTATTGATGAGGAAATAATAAAAGACGTAAAGGCAAGAGAAACAGACTCGATTAAAAGAATTGTAATTTATTTTATATTAGGCATTGTAGGATTAAAAATTGGCGCAGATTGGGTGGTGGATAATTCGATAGAAATAGCAAAGTATTATGGACTTTCTGAAAAATTTATAGGAATAACGATAGTGGCAATAGGAACTGCCTTGCCAGAAATTATAACAGGCATTATAGCAGCTAAAAAAGGAGAAACAGACTTATTATTAGGAAATATATCTGGTTCTAATATCATAAATTTATGCTTGCTAATAGGGTTAGGAGCAGTTATTCATCCACTTACCTTTACAACCGATTTTAATAGTAGTATTTTTATATTAATAGCCGTAACCATTTTACTACAATGGCTGGCTACAAGAAATCCAAAAAGTGAATTAAATAGAAGTAAGGGAGTACTTTTAATTTTCCTATATGGTTTATATATTGTAAGTATACTGTAGCTATACTGTAGCTATACTGGGGATTTATCCTACAAAAAAAACCTAGAAGTATTACTACTACTAAGGTTTTTAAATTTTTATCTTTTACTAAATTGTGGTGCACGTCTTGCTTTTTTAAGACCGTATTTTTTTCTTTCTTTCATTCTTGGATCTCTTGTTAAGAATCCGTTTGCTTTTAAGATAGGTCTATGTTCACCATTTGCTTCTAATAATGCTCTTGCAATACCATGGCGGATAGCTCCAGCTTGACCTGTAAATCCACCACCAACAACTTTACAAATAACATCATATTTAGTAGCGTTATTGGTAACTGTTAAAGGTTGTCTTACAATAACCTTTAATGTTTCTGTTCCAAAATAGTCATCCATATCTTTTCCATTAATGGTAACTTTTCCAGATCCTTCTACTAATCTTACTCTAGCAATTGCTTGTTTTCTTCTACCAGTTCCATAAAACATAATTTTTTCTGTTTTAGATTTAGCCATTTTTTCTTATCTCCTTCCTAAAAATTCCATACTTCTGGTTTTTGAGCGATGTTTTCATGTTCGCTACCAGCATATACTCTTAATTTTTTTGCTTGTGCTCTTCCTAAAGAATTATGTGGTAACATTCCTGTAATAGCAAGTGTCATCATTTTAGTAGGATTGTTTGCTAGCATATCTTTAGCAGAAGTTTCTTTCATTCCTCCAATGTATCCAGAATGATGTCTGTATACTTTTTGGTTTAATTTGTTGCCTGTTAAAACAACATCTTTACAATTTAAAATAATAACATGGTCACCAACATCAATATTTGGTGTAAAGGTTGGTTTATGTTTTCCTCTTAATAATTTTGCAGCTTCGGCAGCAACTCTACCAAGTGGTTTTCCACTGGCATCGATGATATACCATTTGCTTTCTACTTCATTTTTCTTAGCACTATACGTTGTATTATTCATGGTATTTAATACCCTCCATTCATGATAATAATTTTATATGTAAACTAAACAAAAAACCACCGGGGAGAAGCTTTTTATTTAAAGTTTATTCATATTAATGCCATATTATTTTAATACAAAAAAACAAAAAAGTCAAGAAAATTTTGGAAAATACTTGACTTTCTCAAAAAAATAGAGTAAAATTATTTCTGTCATAAAGAAGAAGCAATCCACTTCTCACCTTATCTTGTTTGGAAAAAGGTTACAATAAAAACAAACTAAAATAAGTAAGTATAGGAAAAGTGGGTTGATTTACAAAAAAGTAAATCAATTTTTTTGTTTTGTTAATCCGTTAAAGTACGGATGGCAAATCAAAATGATTATGGGGGTGTTTTTAATAAAACAAGAATTACTAGTAAATGAACAAATTCGTGTAGGAAAAGTGCAAGTAATAGGAGAAAGCGGAGAAAAACTAGGTATTATGAATACAAGAGATGCTCTTCAAATTGCAGAAGAAAAGAAATTAGACCTTGTATTGGTTTCTCCAAATGCAGAAACTCCAGTTTGTAAAATCATGAATTATGGAAAATACAAATTTGAGCAAGCGAAAAAAGAAAAAGAAGCAAAAAAGAAACAAAAAAGTTTTGAAGTAAAAGAAATTCGTATTACGCCAAATATTGATGTACACGATTTTGAATTCAAATGTAAAAATGCAAGAAGATTTATTGAAGATGGAGACAAAGTAAAAATTACAGTGAAATTTAGAGGAAGAGAACTAAATTATGCAAAACTAGGAGAAAAAGTATTAAATGATTTTGCACAAAAATTAGAAGATATTGCATTACCAGAAAAAAAACCAATTTTAGATGGAAAAAATATGTTTATTATTTTAGCTAAAAAAGCTGAAAGTTAATAGATAACAATTTGAAAGGAGAAAAAGAATATGCCAAAATTAAAAACAAATAAAGCTGCTAAGAAAAGATATTCTTATACAGCAACAGGTAAAGTAAAAAGAACAACATCTAATGGTAGACACTTATTAGCTAATAAAACCAAAAGACAAAAAATGTCAAGAAAAGTAAATAGTTATGCAGATAAGACATGTGAAGCAGGAATTAAAAAACTTCTTCCATACGGAAATTAAGAAAAAGTTTGAAATAAAGGAAGGTGAATAGAAAATGGCAAGAGTAAAAACAGGTAGAATTACTCGTAAAAAACATAAAAAAATATTAAAACAAGCAAAAGGATATTATGGAGCAAAAGGATATCGCTTTAGAATGGCAAAACAAGCCGTTATGAAATCTGGCGTATATTCTTATGTAGGAAGAAAAGATAAGAAAAGCAATTTTAGAAAATTATGGATTGCAAGAATTAATGCAGGAGCAAGACTAAATGGATTAACATATAGCAAAATGATTGCAGGACTAAAAAAAGCAAATATTGTTATCAATAGAAAAATGCTTGCAGAGCTTGCTGTAAATGATCCAGCTGCATTTGCTAAATTAGCAGAAACTGCAAAACAAGCCTAAGTAAAAATAAAGATGATAGAAAAATAGGAGAATTCTAAAAAATAGAATTCTTCTATTTTTTTGTATAAATTAGTTAAATTCGGAAACTATATAAGTAAGAAATATAGGAGGTTGATAACATGGCAATGGAAAAACATTTAAGTATTACAGGAGCATCTACCGTATCTTGGAAAGATGCCATTGTACAAGCGGTTGCAGAAGCATCCAAAACAATTGATTATTTATCTACAGTAAGAGTAATAGAACAAAGGGCAAAAGTAAATGGCAAAAAAATTACAGAATATTACGTAGATTTGGACTTATCTTTTATTATTGATAGAGATAGAGACTAAAGAAAGGAGAGAAAATATGGAACCAATTGAAACACCAAAAGAATATCAAAAATATGTGGACAAAAAATCGCCTAATTCACCAATATTAAAAAATTGTTTTAATGCATTTTGGGTAGGGGGACTTATTTGCTCTATTGGGCAACTGATAACATACTATTGCAAATTTAGAGGTGCAGACCAACAAACAGCAGGCACAATTGTATCTATTGTGTTAATAGGAGTTAGCGCATTTTTAACAGGACTTAATATCTTTAACAAAATAGGAAAGTTTGCAGGAGCTGGTTCTTTGGTACCTATTACAGGATTTGCAAACTCGATTGTATCTCCAGCAATGGAGTATAAATCAGAAGGATATGTAATGGGTGTAGGAGGAAAAATGTTTACTGTAGCAGGACCTGTTTTGGTATTTGGAATTTCTACATCTATTATTGTAGGGCTAATAGCTTTAATTTTTATTTAAAAGATATAGGATAAATAGAAAAGGAAAGGAGAAAACATGAAAAGAATTGGAAAACAAACCATTTGTTTTGATAATCCACCTACGATTTTAGAAACAGCATCTATTGTGGGACCAAAGGAAGCAGATGGACCAATGGCAGAGTATTTTGACCAAACATTAAGTGATGAGTTTTGGGGAGAAAAAACATGGGAAAAGGCAGAAAGTAAAATAATAAAAGAAACAGTAAATAGAGTTATTACGAAATCTGGAATTCCTGCTAATAAAATAGATTATTGTTTTGCAGGAGATTTATTAAATCAATGTATTTCTTCTAGTTTTGGATTAAGAGAACTTAATATTCCACTATTTGGTATATTTGGAGCATGTTCTACTTTTGTAGAGGGAATGTGCCTTGGAAGTGTATTCGTAGAAGGCGGAGGAGCAAATTATGTATTATGTGCTACATCTAGCCACTTCTGTAGTGCAGAAAAGCAATTTCGTTTTCCACTAGAACTGGGGAATCAAAGACCACCTACTTCACAATGGACGGTAACTGGTTCTGGTGCAGTTATATTAGCAAAAAGTGGAGAAGGACCATATATTACCAATATTACACCAGGTGCCATTGTGGATTTAGGTATTAAAGATGGAAATAATATGGGGGCAGCTATGGCACCGGCAGCATTTAACACCTTAATGGCACATTTTCAAGATACAGGAAGAAAACCAAGCTATTATGATGCTATTATTACAGGAGATTTAGGGCATATCGGAAAAGATATCTTAATAGATATGGCAGAGTCCAAAGGATATAATATTAGAGCAAATTATAACGATTGTGGTGTATTAATTTTTGATAAAAATAAGCAAGATACCCATGCAGGGGGAAGTGGATGTGCATGTATTGGAACTGTTTTTTCTGGATATTTCTTTAAAATGTTAAAAGAAAAGAGATATAGAAGAATTTTATTAATGGCAACTGGTGCTTTAATGAATTCTACTAGTAGCCAACAAGGTGAAACAATTCCTGGAATTGCACATGCGATTTCCATAGAAATATAAGGAGGAGAAAGATGGAGTTTTGGCAAAGTATTGATTGGATGGGAGTATTAAAATGCTTTCTTGTAGGTGGACTTATCTGCGTTATTGGTCAAATTTTAATAGATAAAACAAAACTTACTTCTGCAAGAATTTTAGTTATTTTTGTAACAGCAGGTGTTATCTTGGGAGCATTAGGACTATATGAGCCACTAGTAAAATTTGCAGGAGCAGGTGCAACCGTTCCTCTTACTGGTTTTGGCTATAATTTGGCAAAAGGAGCCATAGAAGCGGTAAAAGAAATAGGGCTTTTAGGTGCTTTTACCGGTGGGGTAAAAGCGGCAGCAGGAGGAATTGCGGCAGCAGTATTCTTTGGTTATTTAGCATCTTTGGTGTCTAAACCTAAAATAAAAAAACAATAAGAAAAAAGCATGTTAGAAAAATCTAGCATGCTTTTAAAAAAGATTATCTTGCAATAGCATTTGGGTATACTTTTTTCATAAACTCAGAATTATAATGTGTATCTAAAAATTGTTCTAACCTAGTATCTGCTGGAAGTCCGATGACGTCTTTCTTGTTCTCGAATGGCAGCCATAGAGGAAATGGTTAAATTAAAAATCATAAAAACAAGCAAAATCGTTGTTATTGGAATAGCAATTCGCTTAGGTATTTTTTCTAGAAAAGAGCCAAAAATGGGAAAACCTATTTTCATCCAAAACAATCCTAAAAAACCCCATGCAATGGCATAAAATAAATTGGTTCTACCAGCAAAGTTAAGAAAGGTGTCGGAATATTCCCAAGAAACTGTACCAAAAGCTTTTTCTTGAAAAAGACTACATAAATATTCAAATATGGCACCAATTAACATACTATAAGCAAAAATAGTAAGTGGTTTTTTGTGTTGTAGCTGATACAAGAGTAAGGTAAGAGCGACTGCTCCAAAACCATATACAGGATTAAAAGGTCCATAGATAACGCCTGCTCTACTTTCAATGCGGTGTAAGATAATGTAGCAATAAATAGTTTCTAATACAACACCAAGAATACAGCCAATAAAGAATATCCAAAATAAGGTATAAAAAGTAAGTTTTGGCTTAGGTAAACTATTTTTTTCTTGTTTAGTTATTGAATTGATAAATATATTATTTTTTGCAACTCTTAGTTCCATTTTTCCCCTTCTTTCTACAAATTATTATACAAGAGAGAAAAGGGGAAAGTCAACGATATAAAGAAATTCTTAAAGTTTGCTAAGAATTCTTTAAGAAATATCTTTACTTTTAATCCAAACAGACACACTACCACCATTCACATAAAAAATGCCGTTTCCATCTTGATCTACATATACTGGTTCTTTCACATTTCCGGTACAATCATATAAAATAGAACCTGCCAATCGCTTCCCAACATTCATAATTTTATTACCACCAGGACCATCGGAGATAAGGACAGCCAGTCCAGAGTCTGCGTGATTGGTATCTCCCTCACGAGTAAAACCTACTACGTTAGGATGGTCAAAATAATCATTTTGATTTCCATAGGCTAAGTATTTTCTTACTTTAATAAGAATATCTAATAAATCTTTTTTAGGAGAAATGGCATCATGTGGAATACCATAGTAATCTCCATAAAAGACACAAGGATAACCATCTTTACGGAGCAAAATCAAACTATAGGCAATAGGTTTAAACCAATCTTGTACCCAAGAAAATAAGGATTGTCCTGGTTGGGTATCATGGTTATCTACAAAGGTAACAGCAGAATCTGGATAAGATTGTACTAAAGTATTGTCAAAAATATGTCGCATATCATAATTTCCACCACTATTGGAAGCATTAAAAAAGTTATAATGTAATGGAACATCAAATAAAGAAATGGTTTCTTTGGTTTGCCTTAAATATGTTACCAAAGAGTGAATATCATTACTCCAATATTCGGCAAAAGAGTATAGTTGTTTTCCGGAAAGTTCTTTCATTTCTTTTATCCAGTCTTTATAAAAGCTAAAACGAATGTGTTTAACAGCATCTAAACGAAAACCATCTACATTAGTGGTTTCTAAATACCATTTTCCCCAATTGGTAAGCTCTGTTACTACATCGACATTATTTAAGTCAATATCTTCTCCCATTAGATAATCAAAATTGCCGTTTTCCTTATCTACTTCATTGTCCCAATGTTTTCCATAAAATTTATAAACACCTGCTTTTTTTTGTCTTTCATCCCAACCGGCTCCATGAAAATGTGTCCAATTCCAATGAAAAGAAGAATACTTGTCGTTTCTTCCAGGAAAGGTATATTTGGTCCATGCTAAAATAGGAGTAGGGGGAGTTATATCATTATTTCGGTTGTATGGGTTATCTTCTATTGCCAGAACTTCTTCGGTTCCATCTGCTCCCATTTTATGGTTTAAAACAATATCTGCAAATACTTGAATATTATTTCCTTTTAATGTTTTAATTGCATTCAAATACTCTTCTTTGGTACCATACTTAGTAGGAATAGAACCTTTTTGGTCAAATTCTCCCAAATCGTATAAATCATATACACCATAGCCAGTGTCATGAATACCACCTTGTCCTTTATAAGCTGGTGGAAGCCAAACAGAAGTAATCCCAATACTATCTAAATATTGAGCATTGTTGGTAACTTTTTTCCATAAAGTAGCATCATCTGGTAAATACCATTCAAAGTATTGCATCATAGTTTTATTGGTTTTTATCATTTGTTTTCCTCCTTAAGAAATAAGATTTCGAATAACTTCTCCTGCAAGCATTAGCCCAGCTACAGAAGGTACAAAACTAATACTTGCAGGAACTTTTTTACAAGATTCTTCTGCAAAGGTAGAAACAGGTTCTTCGCGAGAATATAAGACAGTAACAGGAGATAAATTCCTACGTTTACATTCTTTACGAATTACCTTAGCTAAAGGGCATACCGAAGTTTTAGAAATATCTGTAATTTCAAATTTACTAGGATCTAATTTATTTCCAGTTCCCATACAAGAAATAAGCGGAATATGTTTCTTTTGTGCTTCTTCTATAATAGATAACTTAGAAGAAACAGTATCAATAGCATCTACAATATAAGAAAAATCGGAAGAGATAAGCTCAGATTTACTCTCATCATAAAATTCTTGGTAGGTACGAATTTGTAAATTAGGATTAATATGTAATAAACGTTCTTTGCATACTTCTACTTTTGGTCTACCAATGGTAGTAAAGTCAGCAAGTAGTTGGCGGTTGATATTAGTAAGACTAATTACATCACTATCTACTACCACTAAAGAACCAATTCCACTTCTGGCTAAGGCTTCTACTACATAAGAACCAACTCCTCCTAAGCCAAAAACGCACACAGTTGCTTGTTGCAATTTTTGTATAGCTTCCTTTCCAATTAAAGCTTCTGTTCTTGAAAGAAAATATTCCATGATTATTTCTCCTTTTATTGTTTGTTCTATTGCTCTGCAATTAATAATTCTACAATTTGTATTGCATTGGTAGCAGCACCTTTTCTAATATTATCGGCTACTACCCAAAGGTTTACACCATTTTCTACGCTAAAATCTCTACGAATTCTTCCTACATAAACTTCATCATGCCCAGAAGAATGGGTAGCCAAAGGATATTCGTTTTCCAATGTGTTATCTTCTACAATAATCCCTGGAAAATTTGCTAATGTTTCTTTTAAAGTATCAAGTTTAAAGTCTTTTTCCAGTTCTACATTAATAGACTCACTATGGCAATTTAGTACAGGAACACGAACCGTAGTTGCGGTAACTTTTAAATCTGGATTACCTAAAATTTTTCGTGTTTCGTTTACCATTTTCATTTCTTCTTTGGTGTAACCGTTTTCTAAAAAGTCATCAATATGAGGCAAGCAGTTGTTGTAAATAGGGTGAGGAAATTTGTTAGGAGATAAACCTTGTTTTGTATTTTCAAAATCTAAGACTCCCTTTTGTCCTGCACCAGAAACAGCTTGGTAAGTAGAGTACACAACTCTTTTTATATGGTAAGTAGTATCTAACGCTTTTAAAGGTAAGACTGCCTGAATCGTAGAACAGTTAGGGTTGGCAATAATACCATGGTTCCAAGAAACATCCTGTGGATTTACCTCTGGAACAACAAGGGGAACATCTGGTTCCATACGAAAAGCACTACTGTTATCTACTACAATACAACCTTTGCTGGATGCTATTGGGGCAAATTTTTTAGAAGTACTGCCACCAGCAGAAAAAATAGCAAAATCAAAGCCTTCATCAAAAGAATCTTCTTTTAATTCTCTTACCACATACTCCTTTCCCATAAATTGAATTTTTGTTCCGGCAGAACGACTAGAAGAAAAGAAAACATATTCCGAAATAGGTAAGTTTTTTTCCTCTAAAACGGTACGGGCGGTCCTGCCAACAAGCCCGGTAGCACCAACAAGTGCTAATTTGTAAGTTTTTTGCATAAATAGCTCCTAAAAAAATATATGTAACATATTTGTTACAATAGAAAGTAAAATATAGTTATATTTTTACTATGGTATATTATATGCTATTTTTGCAAGAAAAGAAATAGAAAATAAGAAAAGTTTTGAAAACAATAAAGATATTCTATTAATAAAGTGATTGACAAAAGGAAATAGTAACGGTAGAATGGAAGGTAGAAAATAAAGAAAGGAAAAAAGTTAGAAAATATGATATTTTTCTAAAAAAGAAAACATAAGAAAGGAAAGGGGAAACATGAAAACAATAAGAAGATGTAATAAAGGAATTACACTAGTGGCATTGGTAATAACTGTAATTGTACTTATTATTTTAGCAGGAATAACATTAAGTATGGTTGTTGGAGATGGTGGACTTATAGAAGAAACAGACAAAACAGCACAAAACATGGCAAATTCTATAGGACTAGAAAATGCCATTGCACAGAATTTAATTAATGAATTAGGAGAATTATCTCAAGTAAAAGATGATGATATTACTGTTTTACCAGAAATTCCAGATGGAGCTCTTGAATTTGGAGAAACAGTGTGGGAAAATGGAAAAGCAAAAGTAAGTATTAGTACAGAATTAGAGGGAGCAATAATCGAATATCAAATTAATACTACTGAAGGCGAATGGTACCGTTTAGGGAATGGACAAGAGGTAACAGATTTGCTTTATCAAAATATATTGTATGCAAGATTAGTAAAAGGAAACGCTACAGGAAAAGTAGAACAAAAGGTAATTGAAGATACAAATTTACCAACAGTAACAATAACGGCAGGAACAACGACGATTAATAGTATACCAGTAACAGTAACAGCTGTAGATGGAGAAAGTGGTATTGCAGAAGATGCAGAATATCAGTTTTATATAGGCGATACATTACAAGGCACTTCAACAACCAATAGTTATAATTATACCGGATTGAGTGGAAATACAGACTACACCTTAAAAGTAAAAGTAAGGGATAAGGCTGGAAATTTAGGAGAAGGAACAACCGTTGCAAGAACACAAATAGCACCACCAACAGGTTGGAATCAATCCAATGTTTATACTTCTTCTGGAACATTTGTAGCCCCAAAAACAGGATATTACAAATTTGCAGCTTATGCAGCTAGTGGTAGTGGTGGCTCCGGAACGCAATTTAAATATAAATCTAAAGGACCTGATGGGCAGTATGATGGATATGACAAAGCGTATGGAGGAGGCAGCGGTGGTTGCGGTGGTTACGCTGAGTCACAGTTTTTACTAACAGAAGGACAAGCAATATCTTTTACATTTAGTGGAGGAAATATTAGTTGTAATGGAATTAATGTTACAGCAGGAACGAGTGGAGGTTCTCCAAGTACTTCAAGTAGAGGTTCAGCAGGACGTGCCGGTTCTGCCTCAGGAGGAAATTTGATGAACGTACAGGGAAAGAATGGTTCTAGTGGAGGACATTGGTCTGGTTCTAATAATGCTTATTGTAAATTTAATGCACCAAAAGGTGGAACAAATGGATATTGTACTGGTGGAAATGGACCATCATGCGATGGTTGGAAATCAACAGGTACTAGTGCAACCTCAGGAAATAGTGCTAAGTTAGTAGTTTATAGTGGAAATACCAATTAAAAAGATGCTTTCGTGAAAACGAAAGCATTTTTAATGCAAGGATATCAAGAAAAAACTTGTTTGGAATTAAAAAAAACTCTTGCAAAAATATAGTTTTGTGGTAGAATATACTAGAAAATTTGTTTGAACACAGGAGGAAATATGTTTGCTAGGACGTTTTTTATGGAAAAGTGTAATATTGAAGAAGATAAAATACAAAAAAATACAAAAAGAAAGAGCTTGACAAAAAAATAAGTAAAGGTTACAATAGGTATTCTAAGAAGGAATAAAAAAGATAAAATTAGGAAAAATAAATAAAAATATATATTTTCTAATAAAGAACAAAGGAAGGATGAAAAATGAGACAAAAACAAGGAAATAAAGGAATTACATTGGTAGCGTTGGTAATAACTATTATTGTTCTTATTATTTTAGCAGGAGTAACATTAAGTACTATTATTGGTACAAATGGAATTATTTCAAAAGCTCAACAAGCTAAGCAGAATATGGTAAATGCTTCTAAAGAAGAAAATGTTATGCTACAAAATTTATTTAATGAAATGCAAGAATTAGAAGAAGGAAAAATACCAATTCCAGAGGGTTCCCTTCATTTTGGAGAAATAATATGGGAAAATGGAACTGCTAAAATAAGTATTAGTACAGAATTAGAAGGATTTATAATAGAATATCAAATCAATTCCAAAGAGGGAGAATGGAAAGAGCTGGAAAACGGAGGAGAAATAACAGGCTTAGTATCAAATGATATTGTATTTGCAAGATTGGTAAAAGGAAGTTCTAAAGGAGAAGCAGAGAAAAAGTTAATTGAAGACAAGATACCTCCAACAGTAACTGTAACTGCAGGAACCACTACTATAAATGAGATACCAGTAACAGTAAGTGTAGAAGATGGGGAAAGCGGAATTGCAGAGGATGTAGAATATGAATATTTAGTAGGAGATACCTCACAAGGAACGTCAACAGAAAGTACTTATACGTACAGTAATTTAGCAGGAAATACAGAATATACATTAAAAGTACGTGTAAAAGATAAAGCGGGAAATGTTGGAGAAGGAATGGCAGTAGCAAGAACACAAATAGCACCACCGACAGGCTGGAGCCAAATTAATCAATATACATCATCTGGATCATTTACTGCACCAGAAACAGGATATTTTAAATTTGCTGCTTATGCAGCTAGTGGCAGTGGTGGTTCTGGCACTGTATTTGCTTATAAAAATGAAAGTACATCAGGATATGATGGATATGATGAAGCTGCAGGTGGAGGAAGCGGTGGCTGTGGTGGATACGCTGAGTCACAGTTTTTATTAAATGAAGGACAAACAATATCCTTTACATTTAGTAGTGGAAATATTAGTTGTAATGGAATTAATGTTACAGCCGGAGGCAATGGAAGTTCTGCATATAAATCAGGAGGTAGTGCAAGAGCCGGTTCTGGTGGGCGTGCGGGTTCAGCATCTGGAGGTAATATCACAAATGTAGCAGGAAAAGCAGGGTCTAGTGGTGGAAGATGGCATGGTGAAAATAATTCAAGGTGCAAATTCAATGCTGCAAAAGGTGCAACAAATGGATATTGTACAGGTGGTGACGGACCATCTTGTGATGGTTGGCAATCAACAGGTACGAGCGCAACATCAGGAAACGGTGCAAGATTAGTGGTATATCGAGGAAATACCAATTAACTAAAAGACACTTTCGTTTTTGACGGAAGTGTCTTTTTAAAAGTATTATAATAGATAAAGAAAGTTTTTTTCTTTTTTAAAGCCAACAAAAACTCTTGCAAAAAAAAAGTTTTATGATACAATATACTAGAAAATTTGTTTGAATACGGGAGGAAACATGTTTGCATATATCAAAGGAAAACTGGAAATGAAATTTCAAGATTACATTGTAGTAGAAGCAGGTGGTGGCATTGGATATAAAATTTTTATGTCTGCCAATGCTATGCAAAAAATAGGAGAAGTGGGAAACGAAGTAAAAATATATACTTATCTGCGAGTAAGGGAAGACGATGTTAGTATATATGGTTTTTCTAGTAATGAAGAACTAAGAATGTTTGAACTTTTATTATCTGTAAGTGGAATTGGAGCAAAATCTGCTTTAACTATTTTATCTAATATAGCACCATCAAAACTAGCTTTAGCAGTAATAAGTAATGATGTAACTACATTAAAAGCGTTACCAGGTATAGGTGCTAAATCTGCAGCTAGAATGGTATTAGAATTAAAAGATAAACTAAAAACAGAAAGCAGTGTTAGTACAGAAACACCAGTAGAAGTAGAAGAAGCTATTTTAGAGGATAATAAACAATCAGAAGCTATTTCTGCTTTAATGGTACTAGGTTATACAAGAAAAGAAGTAGAGCAGGTATTTGTGAAAATAAAAGAAAAAGATACCTTATCGGTAGAAGAATTAATTCGCAAAGCATTGATGCTTTTAGCAAGATAAAAAGAGGGAAGAAGTATGAATTCAAGTGAACCATTAGCATTTCGTATGAGACCAAAAACATTAGAAGATTATGTAGGTCAAGAACATATTTTAGGAAAAGATAAGTTACTATATCGTACCATAAAAGCAGATAGGCTTTCTAGTCTTATTTTATGGGGGCCACCAGGCTGTGGCAAAACATCACTTGCTAAAGTGATTAGTAATACCACCAAATATAGTTTTACCAGAATTAATGCAGTAACGGCGGGGATAGCAGATATAAAAAGAGCCGTAGAGGAAGCAAAAAATCCAATTTTAAATCCATCTGGTAAATGCATTTTGTTTATTGATGAAATTCACCGCTTTAATAAATTACAACAAGATGCACTTTTGCCTTATGTAGAAAATGGTACAGTGATTTTAATTGGAGCAACAACGGAGAATCCGTACTTTGAGGTAAACAAAGCACTTATTTCACGCTCTATGGTAGTAAAACTAAATCCGTTAACCAAGGAAGATATTTTTCATATTCTAAAAAATGCATTGGTAAAAAAGGAAGGACTAGGAGACTATCAAATAAAAGTAGACGATAGCACTTTGCTAAAAATCGCAGATACGGCAAATGGAGATGTAAGAACAGCACTAAATGGATTAGAAGTAGCAGTTTTAACAACTCCTATGGAAGCCGATGGCTATATTCATATTACAGATGAAGTGGCAAAAGAAAGTGTACAAAACAGAAAAGCATTATTTGATAAAAATGGAGATAGCCATTACGATAATATTAGTGCATTTATTAAGTCAATGCGTGGAAGTGACCCAGATGCAGCTGTTTTTTACTTAGCAAGAGCATTAAATGGAGGAGAAGATCCTGTATTCTTAGCAAGAAGAATTGTAATTGCTTCTTCAGAAGACGTGGGAATGGCAGACCCAAACGCATTAGTTATTGCTACCAATGCCATGCAAGCAGTAACCATGGTAGGAATGCCAGAAGCAAGAATTATTTTGGCAGAAGCGGCAATTTATGTAGCAACAGCAAAAAAATCTAATTGTTCCTATATGGCAATTAATAAAGCATTAGAAGATGTAAGTACAAAAGATACAGGAGAAATTCCAATGCACATACGTAATGCACCAGCAGAAGGAATGGAAGAACTAGGATATGGAGAAGGATATAAGTATCCACACAATTATCCAGGACATGTAGTAGAACAACAGTATTTACCAGATAAAATGCTAGGAACAAAATATTATGTGAAAGACGATACAGTGGAATCAGGATAAAGACATGAAAAAATTTTTCTAATGTCTATATCCATTGAGTTACTTAGATTTAGAGATGGTTGATGTAGTATGGAACTTCGTGCGTATCGGTGGTTATGACCCAGTAGAAGAATTCGCAAAAGAGGGGAAGGTAAATCTAGAAAAAATAACAGAAAAAATAAAAATGAATTTTGTAACACAATTATTATTTCACGCAAATTGGGAATAACAAAAACGAGGAGTCGATGGTAACAAACATCGACTCCTAAAATTTAAGCTTTTTTGTTTTTCTTTTCATCTTTAAACATTTCAGCGGCAGCACCTAAACTAGATAAGGCACTAGTGGCTTCAAAAGGAATAAATACTTTATTAGCATCTCCTTTTGCTACTTCTTGTAATGCCTCTAAAGATTTTAATTGTACTAAAATTTCATCTGGTGCAGCTTTTTTCATTGCATCATATACCATATGAATTTCTTCTGCTTTTGCTTCTGCTACTTTTTTGATAGCATCGGCTTCACCGGCTGCACGTCTAATTCTTGCCTCACGGTCTGCTTCTGCTTCTAGAATAGCAGCTTCTTTTTTACCTTCAGCAAGTGTGATAGCAGATTGTCTTTCACCTTCTGCTTGAAGGATTAATGCTCTTTTATTTCTTTCTGCATTCATTTGTTTTTCCATGGCGTCTCTAATGTCTGCAGGAGGGGTAATATCTTTTATTTCTACACGGTCAATTTTACAACCCCATTGGTCTGTGGCTTCATCTAGAATAACACGTAATTGGTCATTAATAGCATCTCTAGAACTAAAGGTAGCATCTAAATCCATTTTACCAACAATATCACGAATAGTAGTAATGGCTAGATATTCAATACCTTTCTTTAAACTTTGAATTTCGTATACTGCTTTTGCTGGATCTGTAATTTTGTAGAATACTACAGTGTCAATAGTAATAGTAACATTATCTTTGGTAATAACACCTTGTGGTGGAATGTCCATTGTTTGTTGCTTTAAGCTAACAACACTTCTTACATGATCAAAAAATGGAATAATAATGGTAAGACCAGCATCTGCAATTTTATGGAACTTACCAAGTCTTTCAATGATGTATACTTCAGATTGTTTTACAACTTTAATTGTTTTAAAGGCTATGATGAGAATAATAACTAATAATACAAGTAAAACCCACATTTTTTTTTCCTCCTAAAAATATTTAATTTGTACTAGTTGATGGAACTGTTACAGGCTTAACAACAGCCTTTACACCATCAATACTTAAAATAGTTACTTCCGTTCCCTTTGGAATAACGGTTTCATCCTCTGTTTTGGCAGACCAAACTTCGCCACCTATTTTAATTTGGCCATTACCAAGGGTAGTATTAATTTCTTTTGTTACAATAGCATTTTTTCCAATAATAGAATAGCTATTGGTTACTACCGTCTTTTTATCAACAAAACGTTTTACTAATGGCTTCGTAAAAATAATAAGTAACACAGAACTTATTACAAATACAGTCATCTGAACAATAATATTGCTCGTAAAAAAACTAACACACATTGTAATAAGCGAAGCTACTCCAAGCCAAAAGATGAGAAAGCCAACGGTAATTGCTTCACCTATGAAGAATACACCAGCAGCGATTAACCAAAATTGCCACATACTTACACCTCCATAACTCTCTTTCATACTACATCTCTATTATACAATAATTTTATGGAAAAAGGAAGTAGGTTAGAAGGGTTTTTCTATATTTATTGAAAAAAGCTGGCTTATATAGTACAATATAGCAAAAAGGAAAGAATGATTAAAATGAGAAATATTAAATTAACAATAGAATATGATGGAAAAGATTTTAATGGATGGCAAAAACAGCCCAATAGGTTAAATATTCAAGGCGAAATAGAAAGAGCAATTTTGGAGGTTACAGGTAAGGAGGTAAACCTAATTGCTTCTGGAAGAACCGATGCCGGTGTACATGCTTTAGGACAAGTAGCTAATTTTAAAATAGATTCTAACTTCCCAATAGAAAAAATGGCAATTGCTTTAAATTCGAAATTAAAACATTCCATTCGTATACAAAAAGCAGAAGAAGTAGAAGAAGACTTTCATGCTAGATACCATTGCAAAAGAAAAACATATCGTTATGTAATAGATAATTCAGAACAGGGGAGTGCTATTTATCGAGGACTAGAGTATCATGTAGCACAAAAGCTAGACGTTAAAGGAATGCAAGAAGCAATAGATTATTTTGTAGGGGAACATAATTTTAGTGCTTTTAAATCTAGTGGAACTAGTAGTAAAAGCAGTGTTCGTACCATTTATGAAGCTAGAATATTAGAAAAAGAAGGAGAAAGAATCTGGATAGAACTTACCGGGAATGGATTTTTATATAACATGGTAAGAATTATTGCAGGAACCATACTAGAAGTAGGCTTAGGAAAAAGAAAACCACAAGAGATACCAGAAATAATACAGAGTAAAAAAAGAGAAAATGCAGGAAAAACACTTCCTGCGCAAGGATTGTTTTTGGTAAAAGTAGAATACGAAAAATGCGAAAAAAGTTTCGCAAAAACACTTGCAAAATAAAAAAGGATATGGTACAATACTAGTGGAGTTAATTTTATTATTTGTATGCACTAGATAATTAAAGGAGTGGTTCTTTGTGGAAAGACAAATTTTACATGTAGATGTAAATAATGCTTTCTTATCTTGGACAGCTATCTCTATGTTAAAAAAGGGAAGTAACCTAGACATCCGAACAATTCCTGCAATTATTGGTGGAGACGAATCAAAGAGAAGAGGCATCGTGCTGGCGAAAAGTCCCATTGCCAAAGAGCTAGGGATTAAGACAGCCGAGCCTATTTATTTTGCCAAACAAAAATGTCCTGATTTGCAAATTTTTCCAAGTGATTTTACTATTTATCGTCATTATTCCAATTTGTTATACCAGTTATTATTAGAATATACCGAAAAAGTAGAAAGATTTTCTATTGATGAATGTTTTTTAGATATGACAGATTATTTAGGAAATAGAACCATATTCGATGTTGCAAAAGAAATTAGTCAAAGGGTAAAGAAAGAATTTGGCTTTACAGTAAATATAGGAATAGCAACCAATAAGTTGCTAGCAAAAATGGCATCTGACTTTCAAAAGCCAGATAAAATCCATACATTATTTCCACAAGAAATTCCGACTAAAATGTGGGTGCTTCCAGTATCAGAACTTTTTATGGTAGGGAAAAAGACGATACCAAAGTTAGAGAGAATGGGAATAAGAACAATTGGGGATTTAGCAAAACAAGACAAAACAATACTAATACATAAATTTGGTAAATTTGGAAAAGTAATGTGGGAATATGCCAATGGTATTGATGCTTCAGAAGTCATAAGTCAAGAAGAAGAACCAAAAGGAATAGGAAATTCGATTACTCTTCCTAAGGACATTCAAAATATAGAAGAACTATCGGAAGTGCTACTAGCACTTGCAGAACAGGTGGCATTCCGATTACGAAAACAGAATAAAAGAGCTTATGTAGTAAATGTACAATTAAAAACAAAAGACTTTATTAGTTATTCTCATCAAAAAAAGTTAGAGGTACCAACAGATAGTACCAAAACCATAGGAAATGTAGCAAAAGCATTATTACAAGAAAGTTACAAAGGAGAACCAATCCGTCTAATAGGAGTAAGAGTAGATAATTTATGTTCTAAAAAAGAAATACAATTATCCTTATTTGATACCAACAAAGAAAAGCAGGAAAAATTAGATCAAACTATTGATAAATTGAAGGAAAAATACGGTTACAATACTATTACCATTGCAGGAAAAATGAATCTAAATGACAGAATTCGTTTTAAATAAAAAGAAACAAAAAATGGTGTCCATTCTTCTTATTTGTTCATATGATATAGTAATAGTAGAAGGAGCTACTATTAGTTAGGAGGAAAAAGGATGGAACCACAAGTAACTATCTATACACCTTGTTGCAGGAGGGAAAGAAGATGTTGTGTTGATATTGTTATTTTTATCTTGTCTGTTTTATTAGCATTAACCATTGGTCTTATTATTGGAGCGCTTCCGTTTATTGGAACGATATTATTACTCGCAGTACCGGCACTAATTGTACTTAGTATTATTTTACTATTAGGAATTATTATTCGAGCTATTGAATTAAGATGTAATAACAGATGCAACACAAGAAGAAGAGAATGTTGCTAAAGTCAATTTAGGTGGAAGAAATTCCACCATACATAGAATAAAGATTGCAAAACCTAAAAAGATACGATACAATAAAGAAAAAAGAAAGAAGGAACCAAAAGATGGCACAAATTATGGATGGAAAACTATTAGCAAGTAAAATAAGGGAAGAATTAAAGCAAGAAGTAGAACAATTAAAACAAGAAAATATATACCCAAGACTTGCTGTTATCATGGTTGGAGGAAATCCAGCTTCTAAAATTTATGTAAGAAACAAAAGCAAAGCTTGTGATGAAATTGGAATAGAATATGAAGAATATTTGTTAGAAGATACTATTACGAATGATAAATTACTAGGACTAATAGATAAATTAAATGAAAAAAAAGAAGTACATGGTATTTTATTGCAGAGTCCTATTCCAAAACACCTAGATATTATAAAAGCATTTGAAAGAATTCATCCGGATAAAGACGTGGATGGATTTAATCCTATCAATGTAGGGAAATTAAACATAGGACAAGACTGCTTTATATCTTGTACACCACATGGTATTATCCGCATGTTAGAAGAATATAACATTCCAATAGAAGGCAAAGAAGCGGTTATTATAGGAAGAAGTAATTTAGTAGGAAAACCACTAATACAGTGTTTGCTTACAAAAAATGCAACTGTTACTGTATGCCATTCTAAGACACAACATTTAGAACAAATTACCAGAAGAGCAGATATTGTAATAGCCGCTCTAGGCAAGGCAAAGTTTATTACAGCAGATATGATAAAAGAAGGAGCAACTGTTGTGGATGTAGGAATTAATCGTACAGAAGAAGGAAAATTGGTAGGAGACGTTGACTTTGATGCTATTGAGCAGAAAGCATCTTATATTACACCGGTTCCAGGAGGGGTGGGACCAATGACAATAGCGATGCTAATGGAAAATGTAGTAAAAGCAGCTAAGAAACAAAGTATGAAATAAAAAATAAGGGAGCCATTTATATTGTGGCTCTTTTTGTATGTTAGGAGAAAAGAAAATGAATATGATAACTATTTCCATAGAAGAGGAAACATATCCAGAAAAACTAAAAAAGATATATAATCCTCCCAAAGTGTTATACGCCATGGGAAATATTAATTTATTATCTAGTTTTTCTATTGCTATGATAGGCTGTAGAGAGTATACAGAATATGGGAAAAGCATGGCAATGTATTTTTCGTATCAATTAGCAAAAAGAAATATTACCATTGTTAGTGGCTTAGCAAAAGGAATCGATGGATTTTCTCACATAGGGGCATTACGAGCAGGAGGAAATACTATTGCTGTAGTGGGAAACGGATTAGATATTATATATCCCAAAGAACATAAAAAGTTAGAACAAGAAATTATACAAAAAGGAGGAGTAATTGTATCCGAATATCCATTAGGAACAAAACCAGATAAGTACACATTCCCAGCTAGAAATCGTATTATTAGTGCATTAAGTGATGGTGTGTTTGTAATAGAGGCAAAAGAAAAAAGTGGAACATTAATTACAGTAGATTTTGCTTTAGAACAAGGAAAAGACATATTTGCACTTCCTGGTAATATTACATCACGAAACAGTGTAGGAACTAACCAATTAATTGGAGATGGGGCAAAATGTGTTACACAAGTAAAAGATATTTTAGAAGAATATGGAAATTTCTTTTCAAAAAATTAAAATTTTATGAAAATACTTTAATTTTTCTGGAATATATAATATAATAGGTACGTAACTTTACTTACAAGGAGGAAAGTAAATGAGCGAACAAGACAAGAAAAAAGAAGACTTAGAAAAAACAAAAAGATATGAAGTAGTAAATACAAAAACAAAGAAAGGGAAAAAAGAAGATAAAAAAACCAATAAAAAAGGTAAAAAGAAGAGTAAAGCTAAAAAAGTGATTTTAATTATTTTATTAGTTCTATTTTTACTATTCCTTATTGCAGCAGGAATTTTAGCAGGTATTATATGGGGAAAAATAGGTGGAGATATTAATATTTCTAGAGAGCAGTTATTAGTAAGGACACAAAATACCACTATATTAGATAAAGACGGAAATGTTATTGCAACTGTATCTGGAGATGAAAATCGAGAATGGATTGATTTAGACCAAATGTCCAAATATATACCACAAGCTTTTATTGCTATCGAAGACGAACGATTTGAATCCCATCATGGTGTAGATATTAAAAGAACATTGGGAGCTACTGTTACCTTTATTCTAAATGGAGGAGAATCCGATTATGGTGGTAGTACCATTACACAACAGCTTGTAAAATATATTACAACTGACAATGAAGATTCTGGAGTAAGTGGTGTTATTCGTAAAATAAAAGAGATGGCAAAAGCATATCAAATAGAAAATATGATATCTAAACAACAAATTATAGAGCTATACCTAAATGCTATTCCAATGGGTGGATTTGGAAAAGAAATTTCTGGTGTACAAATGGCTGCTAAATACTATTTTGATAAAAACGCATCGGATTTAAGTTTAGCAGAAAGTGCTTACCTTGCAGGTATTAACCATGCGCCAAATTTATATAATCCATTCGAAGACGAAACCGAAGAAGAGAAAGCAGAAAAAACAGAAAAGATTCAAGTAAGAACAAAAACAGTTTTAAATAAAATGAAAGAATTAGGCAAAATTACTACAGAAGAATATGATGCCGCTATACAAGAATTAGAAAATGGTCTTGCATTTAAAGAAGGTGTAGTAAGAACATTAGAAACAGAGTTATCTTATCATACTGTTGCTGCTATAGACCAAATTGCAGAACAACTTGCAGAAGAAAACGGATGGGATAAAAAATGGGCGAAAAAGCAGTTATATGGTGGAGGATATACCATATATACCACCCAACAAACTTGGGTACAAAGGATTATGGAAGAAGAATATAAAGATGATTACTATCTAGAATATGCAAGAGAAGAAGCTAACGAAGGTGGTCATACACAATCTGCCATGGTAATTATTGATAATTCCGATGGAACTGTTTCAGCAGTTGTAGGTGGATTGGGAAATGATGCAAGTTCTGTTGGAGTAAACAGAGCTTTAAATCCAAGACAGCCAGGTTCTGCAATTAAACCAATTGCAGTAATTCTACCAGGATTAATAAATGGAGTTATTACTTCTTCTACGGTATACAATGATAATCCAACTACTTTTGAAAAAGGAACCTATCCTATTAAAAATTCTACAGGATATTTAGGCATAGATACTATTACCCATGGAATTGAACGTTCTTCTAATGTTATGGCTGCAAAAGTAATGGTAGAATTAGGACCACTAGAATCTATTAAATTTATGAGAAAACTAGGAGTAAGTACATTAGTTACTGCTGATGAATCAGATGACGGGTATAACGACGAAGGAATTGCTACTGCATTAGGAGGTTTAACACAAGGTATTAGCCCACTAGAAATGGCAGCAGCGTATGCAACCATTGCAAATAACGGAGTATACCGTACACCAACGTTCTATACAAAAGTAGTAGATGGAAATGGAAATACCGTATTAGAACCAGAAAGAGAAGAAACAAGAGTATTTTCAGAACAAATTGCTTATGTAGTACAAGAAATCTTAATGAATGTTGTATATGGTTCTAGAGGAACAGCTACCTATTGTAGTATTTCTGGAATGGATACAGCAGCAAAAACAGGTACTACCAGTGATGACTTTGATAGATGGGTATGTGGATTTACCCCATATTATTCTGCAGCTACTTGGTACGGATATGATTATAACGAAGAAGTAAGATGGAGTGGAACAAACCCAGCAGGTCTTCTTTGGAGAAATGTAATGAGACCAGTACATAAAGACTTAGAATCTAAACGTTTTACTAGACCAGATGGCGTTGTAACAGCTACTATTTGTAGAGATTCTGGAAAAACAGCAACCGATAGCTGTACGAGAAAAGAAACAGCTTACTTTGTAAGAGGAACTGTTCCAGAAGCTTGTGATGGACATACCAAAGTAACTATTTGTAAAGAAACAGGAAAAATTGCAACAGAATTTTGCAAGGATACAGAGGAAAAAATATACTTAGAAAAACCAGAAAAAGAAAGAACAAACTTATGGCAAACAAGTGCTGGAAATATTTACGATAAAATAGAAGAGGTATGTGATGTTCATACTAAAGCAATGCCTGTTGTTGTAAAAGTAATAGGTTTAAAAGAGGCTGATGCGAAAAAGAAATTAACCGATTTAGGATTAAAAGTAATAGTAAAACATGATGAGGATGAAGATGAAAAAGATGGTGTAGTACTAAGACAAAGTATTGCAGCTGGAAAGGAAGTAGAAGAAGGAACCAGTATTACTATTACAGTAAACAAACTATCTTCTAACAGTGGAAATAGCGGAAGCGGAAGTGGCGGAAGCGGTGGAACTGGAAATAGTCAAAAACCAAATAACAATACGGTAGGTGGAAATACGGAAAAACCAAATACCAATACGATAGGAGGAAACTCACAAAAGCCATCTTCTAATACAATAGATGATGAAACTACAGAAAAACCAAATGGAAATAATGCAAGAGGAACTAATGTGACAGAATAAAAGAAAGAAGGGAAAACATGATTCGTTTTTATAATACATTAACCAAACAAAAGGAAGAATTTACGCCATTAGAAGGAAATACCGTACGTATGTATTCTTGTGGACCAACAGTTTATAAAGATGCTACTATTGGAAATATGAGAACTAATATCTTTATGGATACCTTAAGAAGAGTATTAAAATATAATGGCTATAATTTAAAGCACGTAATGAATATTACCGATGTAGGACACCTTGTTTCTGATGGAGACGAAGGGGAAGATAAAATGATAAAATCAGCACGTGAAGAAAAGAAAACACCATTAGAAATAGCAGAACATTATACAAAATTATTCTTCCGTGACTTAGAAAGATTAAACATTGATTTACCAGAAATCATTGCAAAAGCTACTGATAATATACCAGACATGATAGAGTTTGTAAAAAAACTAATACAAAATGGTTATGCATATGAAACTTCTACCGCTATCTATTTTGACGTGTCTAAATTAGATGCTTATGGTATTTTATCTGGGATTGATGTAAGAAATCAAAAAGCAGGAGCAAGAGTAGAGGTAGACAAAGAAAAAAGAAATCCATATGATTTTGCAGTATGGATTAAAGCGCCAGAAAATCACCTGATGAAGTGGGATAGTCCATGGGGATTATCCTACCCTGGATGGCATATAGAATGTTCTACCATGAGTCAAAAGTTTTTAGGAGAAGTATTTGACATTCATACTGGTGGAATAGATTTAATTCCTACCCATCACGAAAATGAAATAGCACAAAGCAAAGGTGCTTGTGGAAAAATACCAGCTAAGTTCTGGATGCACGGAGAATTTTTATTAATTAATGGTGGAAAAATGTCCAAAAGCTTGGGAAATGTTTATTTAATGGAGGATATAATCCAAAGAGGATATAATCCTTTGGTATATAAAATCTTTTGCTTTACGGCTCATTACCGCAACAAATTAAACTTTACTTGGGAGGGAATGGATGCAGCAGCTACCAGTTTAGCAAGATTACAAGAAGGCTATTACAAACATTTAGAAGGAAATAAAACCATATCCCAAGAAGTAATACAAGAATACAAGCAGAAATTTTTAGAAGCAATTAATGACGACTTAAACATGCCACTTGCGATGAGTGTTGTATGGGATGTCGTAAAACAGCCTGAAAAATCCAAACAATATGCAGATTTATTGTTAGATTTTGATAAAGTACTAGGCTTACGTTTGCAAGAAACACAAAGACAAGAAACAACATCTTTAGAATTGCCACCAGAAATAGAAGAACTTTTGCAAAAAAGAAAAGAAGCAAGAGAAAGAAAAGACTGGGCAATGTCTGATAGTATACGTGATGCCTTAAAAGAAAAAGGTTATCAAGTAATAGACAGCAAAGAGGGAATGAAAGTAGAAAAAATAAAATAATAGAGTTAGTGTAAAATAGGGAAATGAAGGATATAATATAAATAAGAAAAAAAGACGAAGGTGGAAAAATGAGATTTGTAGAAGATGAAAAGAGTAAACAAGAGTATAAGAAGTTTTTAGAAAATCATGAAAGATGTAACTTTCAACAATCCTTAGAATGGGCTAAGGTAAAGGATAGTTGGAAAAACGAAGTTATTTTAGCAGAAGACGAACAAGGCAATATTATTGGTTCCTTAAGTGTACTTATTCGCAAAATCCCGATTTTTGGAAATTTAATGTACTCTTCTAGAGGACCTGTTTGTGATATTCATGATGAAAAGGTATTAGAGCAATTAACAGAAGGTGCAAAACAGCTGGCTAAAAAATATCATGCGTTTGTTTTAAAAATTGAACCAGATATTAAAAGTGATGACCAAGAATTTCGTGAGATAGTTACAAAATTAGGGTATCGTATTAAAGATGATGCCAAGGACTTTAGTGAAGAAATTCAGCCAAGATATGTATTTAGATTAGATATAAAAGGAAAAACAGAAGACGAAATTTTTGCTGGTTTTCACCAAAAAACTAGATATAATATTCGTTTGGCAATAAAAAAAGGAGTAACGGTTAAAGAAGGAACTAAAGAAGACTTAAAAGATTTTCATAAAATTATGGTAGAAACAGGAGCAAGAGATGGTTTTATCATTCGTCCATTAGAATATTTTGAAAAAATGTATGATGCTTTAGCACCAGAACATATGAAAGTATTAATGGCATATTATGAAGGAAAGCCTATTTCTGGTGTTATCCCAATTATGTATGGAAACAAAACATGGTACCTTTATGGAGCAAGTAGCAATGAATATCGTAATGTTATGCCAAACTATTTGTTACAATGGGAAATGATAAAACTAGCTATTGCAAGGAAAAACGACATTTATGACTTAAGAGGTGTTTCTGGAGTAGTAGATGAATCCCACCCTCAATATGGTTTGTATCGTTTTAAAAAAGGATTTGGAGCAGAGTTTACAGAATTTTTGGGCGAAATCTACATTCCATTTAAACCAGTATGGTACAAGCTATACAAAGTAGCGGAAAAAACATTCCGAAAATTAAGAGCACTAAAAAGAGGAGTATAATGAAAAGTTTAATCGTTCAAAAAAAAGATTTAAAACATAATATTAGTGTAATAAAAAAGATAGCAAAAGAAAGTAATTTGCCAGATGATGCGGGAAAACGTACCAAAATTATTGGCGTGGTAAAAGGAAATGGATATGGCTTAGGATTAGTAGAGTATTCCAATTTTTTACTAGATAATGGTATTGATTTTTTGGCAGTTTCTACAGTAGAGGAAGCAGTAGCACTACGTAAAGCAGAAATAAAATGTGATATTTTAATGTTAAGTTCTACCGGAATACCAAAGGAAATAGAAACTTTACTAGACAATCAGATTATACTATCCATTGGTTCTAAGGAAACAGGAAAAAAAGTAAATGAAATTGCAAAAAAGAAAAATATAACAGCAAGAGCACACCTAAAAATAGACACTGGAATGGGAAGATATGGTTTTATTTCCGAAGAGATTGTTCCTATTGTGGAAATAGTAAAAAAATTTACAAATGTAAAGATAGAAGGAACGTTTACCCATTTTTCTCTTGCTTTTTATGAAAAAGATGAATGGACATTACAGCAATTTGAACGCTTTTTGCATGTAATTGAAAATTTAAAAGAAAATGGTATTAACCCAGGAATGTTGCATGTATGTAATTCTTCGGCTTTTCTTAAGTTCAAAAATATGCATCTGAATGCTGTTCGTATTGGATCTGCTTTTTTAGGAAGAATTTGTATTCCGAATCGATATGGATTAAAGAAAATAGGAATATTAAAAAGCAATGTAGCAGAAATAAAAAAATTACCAAAAGGTTGGAACATTGGATATTCCAATATTTTTCAAACAACAAAACCGGATACAACAATTGCTATTGTACCACTAGGACATTATGATGGATTTAATGTGGAAGTAGCAAATGATATGTTCCGATTCGTAGATAGATTAAGAGAGCTAAAGCGTGCCATGCTATCGGTAGGAAAGAAAAAATGCTTAATGGCAACCATTCAAGAAAAAAAGTATCCTATTTTAGGACGTGTAGGAATGTATCATATGTGTTTAGATATTACAGGAAGTGATGTAAAAATAGGAGATGAAGTCTTGGTGGATGTAGATACGATGCAAGTAGACAGTAGTATTAGAAGGGAGTATCGATAAACTGTGAATCAAGAAAAGAACAATCAGATAGATATTAGTGGAATAGACCCTAATATCCCAAATAAAGATAAAAAACTTTCTTTTTGGAAAAGAATATGGATTAGTATAAAGGATTTTGATAAATATCAAATTTTTGCCTTAGAAGGATTAGGGAAAAGTATAAAATATTTATTACAGCTTATGCTAATTTTTACTATTCTTATCACAGCGGGATTTACGTATCAATTTTCTATTATGTTACAAAATGGAATTCAGTATTTTCAAAATGAAATACCAGATTTACACTTTGAAAATAACCTACTAACAATAGACCAACAAGAACCAATTATTCTAAACGAGTTACAAGATATTTCTGGAGTTGTAATCATAGATACTATTTCAGATACAGAAGAAATAGATAAGGAAATAGAGACCCTAAAAACCTATGATAATGGTATTTTGATTTTAAAAGACAAAATCATGATAAAAAATGCAATGACCAACCTATTAGGTACTTACCAATATACCGATTTAGTACAACAATATTCCATTAGCGAAAGTTTTACCAAACAAGATGTATTAAATTATTTAACAAGTATAAATTATATGAATATCTATGCGGTATTTTTTGCTGTAACATGGGTATATATGTTTATTTTATACTTTACTTCTACGTTTGTAGATAGTATTATGCTAGCAGCTTTAGGATATATTACTTCCTATATTAGTCGTGTACGATTTAAGTTTAAACCAATTTTAAATATGGCAATACATGCTTTAACACTACCAATTTTATTAAACATGTTATACATTATTGTGAATATAACAACAGGATTTGAAATAAGATACTTCCAAGTTATGTACACAACTATTTCCTATATTTATATGGTTACAGCTATTTTAATGATTAAATCCGATATTATCAAACAACAAATGGAGTTAAATGCATTAAAAGCAGAGCAACAAAGAATTCGTGAAGAACTAAAGGCAGAAGAAGAAAGAAAACGCCTAGAGCAAGAGGAACAAGAGAGAAGAAAAAGAAGAGAAGAAAAACCAAACGATAAACCAAATTTAAATCCAAGTGGAAATGAAACTTAAAAAGAGAGGAGAAAAAGGCATTGAGCAAACAGAATGAAAAGCCAAAAAAACCAAACAAGAAAAAACAAGATGTTATATTTTATACTATTATTATTTCTCTTATTTTAGTGCTACTAGTTGGTATTACTATTGCTTATTTTATTATGCAAAATAAGCAGAAGGAAGATACCAAAACTCTTGGCTACACAGAATTGATTGAAAAAATAGAAGCAAATCAGGTAGAAAAAATAGAAATGACAGTAGGTAGTACTTCTATTAAGGTAAAATTAGTAGGAGAAGAGGAAGAAAAGAAAACCATTATACCAAATACACAAGCTTTTATTGAATGGATTCATGAAAAAAGAGACCAGGGAATCCAAATTGAGTTAATTGAAAAGCCGGAAAGTATGTTAGTTACTATCCCAAGAGGACTATTTTCTATTTTACCAACTTTAATACTTGTTATTTTAATTATTTTAATCATTAAAATGCAAGGCTTGGGAGATAACGGAAAAGTATATGAACCAGAAGAAGGAAAGGTAAAAGTTACTTTCAAAGATGTAGCAGGACTAGAAGAGGAAAAAAATGAATTAGTAGAAATTGTAGACTTTTTAAAAAGACCAGAAAAATTTCATGAAATGGGAGCAAAAACACCAAGAGGCATCTTACTTTGTGGAAAACCAGGTACAGGAAAAACATTAATTGCAAAAGCAATAGCAGGAGAAGCTAATGTACCATTTATTTCTATGAGTGGTTCCGAATTTATAGAGATGTTTGCAGGACTAGGAGCATCCCGTGTTCGTAAACTATTTGATAAAGCAAGAAAAGTATCTCCATGTATTATTTTTATTGATGAAATTGACGCAATAGGAGCAAGAAGAACAGCAGCAAGTGGAGCAGAAACAGAAAATAACCAAACACTAAACCAATTATTAGTTGAAATGGATGGATTTGATACAGACGATACCATTATTGTACTTGCAGCAACCAACAGACCAGAAATGCTAGATAAAGCACTACTAAGACCAGGACGTTTTGATAGACAAATTATTATTGCACCACCAGACTTAAAAGGCAGAGAGGAAATTTTAAAAATACATGCCAAAGACAAAAAACTAGCCAAAGACCTTACTTTCCATTCTATTGCAGAAGATACAGCAGGATTTACAGGAGCAGAACTTGCCAATATTTTAAACGAAGCAGCTATTTTAGCAACCATTAATAAGCATGAAGCCATCGAAAAAGAAGACTTAGAAGAAGCAGTAAGAAAAGTAACAGTAGGACTAGAAAAGAAATCAAGAGTAATATCTGATAAAGATAAAAAATTAACTGCTTACCACGAAGCAGGACATGCTATTGTAAGTTATTTCTTAGAAACACAAACAAGTGTGAAAGAAATTTCTATTATTCCTAGAGGCGTTGCCGGTGGCTATACGATGTACAAAAACGATGAAGACAAATATTATGTTTCTAAAACAGAAATGGAAGAAAGATTGGTTGCTTTATTAGGGGGAAGAGCGGCAGAAAAATTAGCGTTAAATGATATTTCAACAGGAGCAAGCAATGATATTCAAGTAGCAACTAAAATTGCAAAAGAAATGATTACGGTTTATGGAATGAGCGATACCTTAGGACCTATTTGGGTAGGAGTAGAAGACAATCCATATGAATTAGAATTATATGGAGAACATATAGGGGACCAAATTGGTGCAGAAGTTAAAAAACTAATTGATACCGCTTACTTAAAAGCACAAACAATTCTGGCGGAAAACAGAGATAAGCTAGAAGAAATTGCAAATGTCTTAATACAAAAAGAAAAGATAACAGCGGAGGAATTTGAAAAATTCTTTAAAATGTAGTATAATATAAGTATTCTACAAAAGAAAGGTGGAAGTCCACATGACAGAAAAAAATTTAAAGGTAAGCACACGGGAACCAGAAGAGCAGAGAACAGTAAGCAGTCTAAAAAGAGAAGTAAGTATTCATTATCGCAAGTATGCGATGGGTACACAACTGAATAGGTATAGCAAAAACTGTACCAGTAGCTTACCTGGTAATGACCGCTAAGAGATGTGGAAAAGGCGATGCTAAATGGCATCGTCTTTTTTAATGGTAAATTTTTTTTCATTAAGATATTGCAATAAAGGTTTCTTTTCTTTAAAGTGAAATTGTAACGAATAGCTTACTAATTGTTGATAGGGATAGGAAAACTGCTTATTCCATTTGGCATTACCGTATTTTCCATCTCCTACAATAGGATGACCAATATGGGCAAGGTGTGCTCTAATTTGATGGGTTCTTCCAGTTTCTAACGTAACATCTAAAAGGCTAGTTTGATTATTAGCGTTCTCTTGTAACACTTGATAGGAAGTAATAATTTTTTGATAACCTTTTTTAGGAACATCAGATATAAATACCATTGCTTTTTTACTATCTTTAAAAAGATAAGAGGTAAGAGTTCTTTTTTTATATTTAGGTATTCCAAACACCAAAGCATGATAATGTTTTTCTATTTCATGGTTTTTAAAACAATCTAGCAGAATTGTAAGCGACTCTTGATTTTTCGCATAAAGCAAGATACCAGAGGTATTTCTATCTAAACGGTGACAAGGCTCTGGTAGAAAGAAAGTGGAAGGATAGTTACTTTGTATCCACGTAGTAAAAGAATTTTCTCCCTGTACTTCTATTCCAGCGGGTTTATATAGTAAAAGAATATTAGCATCCTCATAAATAACGAGGTCTGCAAAGACATAGGGAAACTTTTTTTCAAAACAACTATCTGGCAAATAAATACATACTTCATCTCCTGCTTGTAACACGCAATTTTCATGTACACGCTTTTGATTGATACGGACATCTTTTTTACGTAATGCCTTTTGAAAAGCACCAAAAGAAAGCTCTGGAAAACGAGCTTGTACGACAGTATTTAATTTTTTTCCTTGTTCTTTGGAATGTATTACAAATTTTTTCATAACTATATTGTAACATACTTTTATAAGCTTGAAAAGAATTTTGACAAAAGAAAAAAATTGCGATACAATCGTGAAAGAACAAAATTGTTAGGAGGAAATACAATGGAAAGTATAACAATTAAGCAATTATATTCTTTAGAACAAACAATTGCCAAAGAATTATTAGAAAAATTTACTTATCCTTGGGAAGTATTACCACATATAGGAGAATATATTTTAGAGCTAGGACAAAAACTACCACAAGAAGAATATGAAAAAATAGGGGAAGATGTATGGATTGCAAAAACAGCAAAAGTTGCACCAACAGCCTATATTCATGGACCAGCTATTATTGGTAAAGAAGCGGATGTTAGACATTGTGCTTTTATTAGAGGAAAAGTAATTGTAGGAGAAGGAACTGTAGTAGGCAATTCTACAGAACTAAAAAATGTAATTTTATTTAATAAGGTACAAGTACCGCATTATAACTATGTAGGAGATTCCATTTTAGGTTACCGTTCACATATGGGAGCAGGAAGTATTACTTCTAATGTCAAATCCGATAAAACCTTAGTCACCATAAAGATAGAGGGAAAGAAAATAGAAACAGGATTAAAAAAGATGGGAGCAATGTTAGGGGACGAAGTAGAAGTAGGATGTAATACGGTTATGAATCCGGGAACCATAATAGGCAAACATTCTAATATTTATCCATTATCAATGGTAAGAGGCTATGTACCAGAAAATAGTATTTACAAAAAACAAGGAGAAGTAGTAACAAAAAATTAAGAAAAAGGGAGGTAAATAGTTACCTCCTTTTTGTTAACAGCAAGATCTGCCACATCCGCCAAATCCATTACCACAGCAGCAAATTAAAATAATGAAAAGGATAATCCAGATACAGCAATTGTCTCCACCAAATCCGCATCCACAGTTACAACATCTATTTTCTGACATTCCAATTTTCCCCCCTTTCTATTGTTTAAAATATGTTTTTGCTATTAAGGAAGATTAACAACCGCATCCACAGCCATTGTTGTTGTCACATCCACAAGCATTTCTGCCACATCCACAGCAGAAAAGAAGTAAAAATAGGATGATGAACCAAAGAATCTCACCATTACCACAACAATTTCCCATAATAAATACCTCCTTTAAAGAACGAAATTAATTTGTTGTTCTTTTGTATGGTATATCTTATTCTAAAATAAAAAAAGTGTTACAAAATCCAAAAAAGGTCTATGCAAAGTAGGAAATTTAATGATATAATTTGCGTAAAAGAGAAAATGCAGGGAGAAAAAACGAGGAGGAAGAAATAAAAAATGGGAAATGTAGTCCTTTTGGATGACTTAACAATTAATAAAATAGCAGCAGGAGAGGTAATAGAAAGGCCAGCCTCTGTGATTAAAGAAATGGTCGAAAACTCTATTGATGCAGGAGCTACTAATATTTCGGTAGAAATAAAAAATGGAGGAATTTCCTATCTTCGTGTTAGTGATAATGGAAAAGGTATTATGCAAGAAGATATGGAACTATGTTTTGAAAGACATGCAACAAGCAAAATAAGAACCGCAGACGATTTAGCAACAGTTCGTTCTATGGGGTTTAGAGGAGAGGCATTGGCAAGTATTGCTGCTATTGCGCACGTGGAAATGGTTTCTAAAACGCAAGATGCAGAAACTGGTTTTCGTATTGTAATAGAAGCTGGAAAAGTCCTAGAAAAAGAAGAAATAGGATGTCCAGTTGGGACAAGTATTACTGTTACTAATTTATTTTTTAATACGCCAGTACGTTATAAATTTTTGAAAAAAGACTTTACAGAAGCGGGATATATAGAAGATGCAATTACAAGACTAGCACTAGTTAATCCTAATATTGCTATGAAATTAATAAGCACTGGTAAAACCGTAATTGCAACAAATGGAAATGGGAAAATAAAAGATGTTATTTACTCTATTTACGGAAAAGAAATTGCAGAAAAAGTATTAGATATTGATTATACCTATGAAGATATTCATGTAAAAGGGGTAGTAGGAAAGCCAGAAATTTCACGTTCTAACCGTTCTAACCAACTATTTTTTGTGAATAAGAGATATATAAAAGATAAAGGATTAACTGCAGCGGCAGAACAAGCATTTAAAGGGTTAATTACCATTGGTAAATATGGATTTTTAATTTTAAATATAGAAATGGATCCTTCTAAAGTGGACGTAAATGTGCATCCAGCAAAATTAGAGGTAAGATTTGAAGAAGAAGGAAAAGTATTTAAAGCCATTTATCATGCTATTCATGATGCTTTATTAAGAGGAGATTTAGTAGCAACACCAGAGAAAGAATATACCGAAGAAAAAAAAGAAAAGTCAGAAAATATACCACAAACTTCTACACTTTTTGCAAAAACAGACGTAGTAAAAGAAAAAACGAGTCCTTTTTCGTTCTTAAAAAAGAAAGAAGATACTACCATAACACCAGAAGAAATACAAAATAATCCTATTGCAGATATTTATCAAAAAAAATATACAGAAGAAACTCCAAAGGAAACATCTACAGTAATTTCTAACATGAATACCCATGAAGATATTATTCAGCATATTGCACAGTTACAACAAGAAATTAAGAAAAATCAGGTAGCAGGAGAATCTATTGAAAAACAACCAGAAAAAGAAGAGATGGCAAAAGTACAACAACAGCCAAACACTATCGAGTTACGACCAGAACAAGCACCAAAAGATACTCCAGCAAACTTTGACGAGATGTATTTGAAAACTTTTGGCAAATTACCTCCAAAAGAGGAAGAAAAAAAAGAAGAACAACCAAGTTTAGCAGATTCTTTCCAAACAGACGATGGAAAAAACTTAAGTTTATTTGAAGAGAAGGAAACCTATCAGTTACCAACTTATAAATTTATTGGAATAGCTTTTTCAACTTATATTATTTTAGAGATGGACAGAGAACTATATATATTAGACCAACATGCTGCTCATGAAAGAATTTTATACGAAAAAATAAAAAAGAACTATTATAGTGATAACGGAGAAAAGGATTCGCAATTGATGCTACTTCCGGATATTATTAACTTAAGTCACAAAGAAATGGATATTGCAAAAGATAACATGGAAATGTTTGAAAAAGCAGGATTTATGTTAGAAGAATTTGGAGAAAACACTATCAAATTAACAGGTGTGCCAAATATATGTATTCAATTAGATACTAAGGAGCTATTCTTAGAAACGCTAGATGAAATTAATACTGTGGCAAGAACAGCAAAACAAGAAATAGAAGAAAGATTTATTGCAACAGTAGCTTGTAAAGCTGCCGTAAAAGCAAATATGGCACTTAGCAAAGAAGAAGTAGATAGCTTGATGACAGAACTTTTAAAACTTCCAAATCCATTTACCTGTCCACATGGAAGACCAACTGTTATTAAAATGTCTAAATATGATATCGAAAGAAAATTTTCAAGAAAGTAGGAGAAAAAATGATATTTTTTATAATATTTATTGTAATAATTCATGTTGTATTACTATTAGCAACCTATTATAATTTAAATACATTATCTAAAAAAGAGCGTTGGTTATTTATTTTAATAGGAATTGGTATTATGTACTTTTTGTCTACCATTGTATTTTCTATTACCGATATAGGAATTGACTATGGAAATGAAGAAGCAAAAGAAATGATAACAAATTTACTTACATTTACATTTGTACCAATTAATGGTATTATCACTTTACCATTTCTTGCAAGTTCTTATAACAAATATAAAGCAGATATGTTAAGCAAAGATGCCTTCAAAAAAAGAATTATTATTTTAGCTATTATTTTTATTATCTGTTATATTTTTGAATTCTTTTATATGAAAAGTATTAAAGTTAACATGTTGGAAATGGTAGAACAGTTAAATCAAAATATAGGAAGTTAAAGTAATATGGAAAAAGTAATTGTAATAGGAGGTCCAACAGCGTCAGGCAAAACAGGACTAGGAGTAGAACTTGCTAAGCAAATACAAGGGGAAATTGTTTCAGCAGATTCGATGCAAATTTATAAAAAAATGAATATAGGAACAGCAAAGCCTACTGTAGAAGAAATGCAAGGTATTCCACACCATGGAATAGATTTTGTAGAACCAGATACCAGATATAGTGTAGCGGATTTTAAAAAAGACGCCATGAAAGACATAAAAGATATTTTAGAAAGAGGAAAAGTACCGATTGTAGTAGGTGGAACAGGGCTGTACATTAATTCATTAATTGATGGTATTGACTATAAGGAAATACCATTTGATGAAACCTATAGAGCATATCTAGAAACATGTGTAGAACAGCAAGGATTGGATGCATTATACCAAGAAGCAAAACAAATTGACCCAGAAGCAATGAAACATATTAGTAAAAACGATAAAAAAAGAATTTTAAGAGTACTTGAAATTTATAAGCAAACAGGAAAAACCAAAACAATATTAGAAAAAGAATCGAGAGCAGGGGGAATTCCATATGACTACCATGTATTTTGTATTCAGATGGATAGAGAAATTCTATATCAAAGAATTAATACTAGAGTAGATAATATGATTCAGCAAGGATTAATTCAAGAAGTAAAAAACTTATTACAAGAATATCAAAAATTTCCTACAGCAATGCAAGGACTTGGATATAAGGAAGTTGTAGAATACTTACAAGGACGTACTACCAAAGAAGAAATGATAGAAACTATAAAAAGAGAAACAAGAAGATATGCTAAAAGACAGCTTACTTGGTTTCGAAAAAACAAACAAACAATTTGGCTAGATGGATTAAGACCAAAACAAGAAAATATCGCTATTATTTTGGAGGAATACAGTGAAAAAAAAGCAAAAGAAGATGTTGCAAGAGGATAATAAAGTAGCAAAACCAAAGCTACCAGAAGAAACAGAAAAGAGAAAAATAAAGCCAAAAAAAGTAGTTCTTTTGGTTTTATTTGCCATTCTTGCACTTGCTATTTTGATTGCAATTGGAATTGCTATTATTGGATTAATTCAAAACCCTACCAATACATTTATTGTAGAAAATGGAACTCTTTCTTTAGAAGAAAATGCAGTAGGATATGTACTAAGAGATGAAACAGTAGTACAAGGACAAAACTATAAAAATGGGATGGAAAAGCTTAAAACAGAAGGAGAAAAAGTAGCAAAAGGAGAGCCTATTTTTCGTTATTATACTTCTGGAGAAGAAGAATTAAAAAAGAAAATTGCAGAATTAGATTCTAAGTTGCAAGAGGCATTGTCAAATCAAAAGGATTTACTACCAAATGATACAAAATCAATAGAAAGAGAAATTGATGCTAAATTAGACGAACTTTACCAAGTAAATGACATACAAAAAATAAGAGAATATAAAAAAGATATTAACAGCTATATTACCAAACGTGCTAAAATGGTAGGAGAATTAAGTCCATCCGGTTCCTATATACGTAGTTTAATAGATAAAAGAAATGAATATGCAACAGAGTTAAATTCAGGTTCAGAATATATTAGCGCACCACAAAGTGGTATTGTTTCTTACCGTATTGATGGATTAGAAGAAGTATTGTCTGCCAAAACGCAGGATTTTAGTTATCTAAGTATAGAAACATTAGAAAACTTGAATTTGAAAACGGGTCAAATTATTGCAACCAGTGAAGAAGCAGGAAAAATCATCAATAATTTTAAATGTTATATAGCAATTCCGTTATCTTCTGAAAATGCGAAAGAAGCGACAGTAGGAGATAACGTAATGCTTCGTTTAGCTTCTTCTAAAGAAGTAGAAGCAACAATAGAATATATTGCGAAAGAAGGAGAAAGTCAATTAATTGTATTTTCGGTGGAAGAACAAGTAGAAGAACTAATCAATTATCGAAAAATATCTGTAGATGTCGTTTGGTGGAGTTATTCAGGACTAAAAATACCAAATTCCGCCATTGTTTACGAAAATGACCTAGCGTATGTAGTACGTAACCGATTAGGTTATTTAGACAAACTATTGGTAAAAATAAAAAAGCAAAATGAAAAATATGCATTAGTAACTAGCTATGAACCACAAGAGTTAAAAGAATTAGGAATTAGCTATAGTAGCACCAAAAAGATTTCTTTGTATGATGAAATTTTAATTCATCCGGATACTAGTAAAATATTTGAATAAATATTACAAAAATATTACAGTACGTTTAAGTTTGTGTTACAACATGAAAAACTATTGACAAATTCCCTAAAAAGTTAGATACTATACAAAGAAAATACCAAGGAGAAGAAAATTAGGAGGTTTTTTAGAATGTCAGGAGCAATTATGAACAAAGTTTGGGATTTATTTGGAATGGATCCAGCAGAAGAAAAAGACGAAGAGAACGAGTTAGATTATGATATAGATACAGAAGAGGAAGAAGCTGGCGAGGAAAGAAAATTCTTTGGCAGAAAAAATAAAGTGGTTGCTATGCCACAAGTACAACAAATAAAAATGGTAATATCACAACCAACTACATTTGAACAAGCAGAAAATATTTGTGATTTATTAAAAGAGAAAAAAGCAGTTATTGTTAACTTAGAATACGTTAACAAAGATGTTGCAAGAAGAATTGTAGATGTTGTTAGTGGAGCTGTTCATGCATTAGATGGTCATATTCAAAAAGTATCCAATTCTATTTTCTTAATTGCACCTTCTACATATGATATAACCAATGAAATGGCAAGAGAAGAAATAAAAAATAAGCTTTCCGTATCATGGCTTAGAAACAATAATTAATAAAAAACACAAAAATAGGGAGGAAAAGCATGCTTACACCATTAGACATAGAAAATAAAAAATTTTCAAAGCAAATGATGAATGGATATAACGTAGACGAAGTAGATGATTTTTTAGATGAATTAACAGTAGATTACGAAAAAATGTATAAAGAATCTACAGAGAATAAAACAAAAATTGATGCTTTAGAAAAAGACCTTCTACATTATAAGACAATAGAAAATACACTTCAAAATACACTTGTAATGGCACAATCTACAGCAGAAGAAGTAAAAGAAGTAGCAAGACAACAAGCAGAACAAATTGTAAAAGAAGCAGAAGGAAATGCTAGAAAATCCGTAGATGACTTAGGACAAGAAATTTTAATGAAGAAAAAAGAATTAGAAGATATCCAAAAACAATTTGATATTTACAAAGCAAAAATGGAATCTTTGCTTATTTCTCAATTAGAATTATTAAAAGATATTAATAAAGAAACAAAATAAAAAGAAAAAGCACTTTAAAAAGAATGAAACTTTTTAAAGTGTTTTTTTCTATAAAAAATATTAAAAAATGTAACGAAAAAGGGAAAAAAGACACATATAAACAAGAAAGAGGGGGATAAGGTCATGCAAAACATGGATGAAATATATAAGAACTATTCAAGTATAGTCTATAAATACTTAGTATGTTTAACGCATGATATGAACATAGCAGAAGAAATAACACAAGAGACGTTTTATGTGGCTGTAAGAGATATAGGAAAATTTAGAGGAGAGTGTAAAATAGAAACTTGGCTATGTCAAATTGCAAAATATTTATGGTACAAAGAGCAAAAAGTAAGAAAAAAGATTAAAAATGTAAATATAGAAGAGTGTTTCGAAATAGAAAGTGACGAAGCTACCAATATAGTAAGCAAAGAAGAAAAAAGTGCTTTATATAGAGCTTTAGAGAAACTAAATAACATAACAAAACAAGTTATTTTACTAAGAGTTTCTGCAGACTTAAGTTTTAGGCAAATAGGAAATATTTATAATAAAACTGAAATATGGGCCCGTGTTACCTTTTATAGAGGAAAAGAAAAATTAAAGGAGGTATTAAAAAATGAAAAATGAGAAAGAGTGTAAAAAAATTCAAGAGCTTTTACCAATGTATATAGACAATTTGACTTCTAAAGAAGTTACAGAATACATAGAAGACCATTTGGCACAATGTAATTGTTGTAAAGAAAAACTAAAAAATATGAATTCTACTATTTCTTTAGAAAAAATAGAACAAAAAGAAATTGATTATTTAAAAAAGATAAAAAGAAAAAATTTTTATAAGATTTTAATGGTGATAATCTTTTTCCTAATACTGATAAGTGTAAGTTTTTGGTTCTTTATGAATTATAGAATTACTAAAAACCCAGAAGGAAAATATATGTTGGAAAAAGCAACAATAAATCAAGACGATATAATAAACTATGACATTATGATACTAACAGGTCAAAAGGAAAATATTACTGCTACATGGTATGTTATTTTAACAGCAAAAGAACAAACTTGCGTAAATATTATTCAAGAATTGGATGGATATGATCAGACTTATTTAGAAGAACAATATAACATGCTAAAAGAAAATTGGCAACTATTAAGGAATCCTAAATTACAAAATAATAAGCTCTATATGAATGCAAATGAATGGAATGGACGAACAAAAGAAGATATAGAAAATTTATTTAAAGAGAGGTATCAATTAATAAATAAACAGATGATATAATTTAAGGAACATCCATTTACGGATGTTCTTTTTTAAAAAACGTAAGTAGTAAGATATAATGTATGAAAATAAAATAGGAGGTATATGTAAAAAAATAAGATTTTGAAAAAAATACATACAAGTATCTTAAAAAATGAAAAATACCTTGAAAAAGAAAAGCAAATACGATATAATGTGTTATGTCATATAAGTGAAATGATGTTACATAAGTGTTAAATGTTTATTACAATTCCGTAAATAATCTTGACATATGCCAAAAAAATAATAAAATAGAAATATCTAAAAGAGGTGAACCATGCGAGTAATTAGTGGAATAGCAAGAGGAACACATCTAGCATGTGTGGACGAAGATTTTGTAAGACCAACCTTGGATAGAGTGAAGGAATCATTATTTAATATGATACAAACCAGAATTTTGGATGCTACTGTTTTAGATTTATTTGCAGGAAGTGGAGCATTAGGGATTGAGTGCCTAAGTAGAGGTGCAAAGCAAGCCGTGTTTTGTGATAAATCCCCTAAATGTATTAACATCATTAAGCAAAATTTAAAAAAGACCAAATTCGAAGAAAAAGCATGTATCCTAAATAAGGATTTCAAAAAATGTTTGGAAATATTAGCAAAAGACAAAAAAGTATTTGACATCCTATTTGTAGATCCTCCATATAAGTTAGATTTAGCAGGACAAGCAGTAGAAAGCATTATAGCCTTAGGATTACTATCAGAAGATGGAATCATTATTTTAGAAACAGATGAAAAGCAAAGAGATTTGAAACACATGGAAAACTTAAAGGTACAAGTATTACAAGAGCGAAAATATGGAAGAGTGAGCTTAATATTTTTGAATTCGAAAGGGGCTTAAACCAAATGGAAATATTTACACTACTAGAAACGCTAGAAGATATTTTAGAAAACAGCAAAAACTTACCGTTTTCTAATAAAGGAATTGTAGATAAAGAAGAAATACTAGAAATTATAAAGGAAATACGACTAAAATTACCAGATGAATTAAAACAAGCAAAATGGGTAAAAGAAGAAAGACAACGTATTCTAGTAGAAGCACAAAAAGAAGCTGACGATATTGTAAAAGAAGCAGAAAACAGAATTATTTCTATGATAGATGAACATGAAATTACCAGAAAAGCATATGAGCAAAAAGCAGAAATAATCGAAACAGCAAACGAAATGTCAAGGGAAATTTCAAAAGGAACCAAAGATTATGCAGATAATATCTTAGAAGGAATTGAAGTTGCTCTTCAAGATGCTTTAACCGTGATTCAAAATAATAGAAAAGAACTAAAATAAAGAAAAAATCGGAAGTTGGAAGTCTAGAACATAGAAAAGATTTCCGAACTTGCGATTTTTTTAGGTTACATAGCAAGAAAGGGATGTAGAAATTGGCAAAAGGAAGAAGAAGTAAAAAAAAGCAAGAAAAAAGAAAAATAGATTTAGCAGTAGTAGGAATGTTGATTACTAGTATTCTACTTGCTATTTTAATATACACAAATTCTGGTTACATAGGAGAACACTTAAGTCCTATGCTGGGAGGCATTATGGGATTTATGAAATACGTGTTACCAATAGGAACCTTTGCAATAGGAATTTATTTAGCATTAGATGATAAAGAATATTTATATACCAAACTGGTGCAATATGCAGTTTTTTTAGTTGCAATTTCAGCAGTGTTTAGTATTTATCAAATCTCCATAGGAACCATAGATGTAAGTCAGGATTTTTCTACAGTGGTAAGACAGGCTTATGAGTTAGGAGAAAGCAATGTAGGAGGAGGCGTTATTGGAATATGTGTTGCCTATCCGTTAGTACAATTGCTAGGAACATTAGGAACTGTTATTCTTTGTATAGGAATTGCTATTATTTTACTTATATTTATGTTTGGTATTCGACCTTCTGAATATTTAGTGGCACTTTTGGATATGCTAGAAGAAAGAAAAGAAGAAAAAAGAGAAGCAAAAGAACTTGCAAAACAAGAAAAAGAAGAAGGAACTGTTAAAATTTCCAAAAGAGAAGAAAGAAAAAGACTTCGTGAGGAAAAAGCAAAACTATTGCGTGAAGAAGCAGAAAAACAAGCAGAACCAATGGAAAACCAAATACGTATTACCGGATTATTAGAAGAAGATGTAGAAAAAGGAAAACGTAAAAAATATGATCACGGAAAAGACGATATTGTACCGCTAGCAATGGAAGAAAAGAAATCAGCTACTAGTTCGCCAGATTATATAGAAGCAGATTTATTTAAAAAGCAAGAAGAAACCAAGGAAGAAAAAACAAAAGAAGTCTTATTATTAGAGCATACCATGACGGTAGAGGACGAATATTATGAATTTCCGCCAGTAGCTTTACTAAGCGAAGGGGAGAAAAAGGCAAGCAAAGGTGGAAAAAAAGCAGTAACTGATACCGCAACCAAATTACAAAAAACATTATACAGTTTTGGCGTTTCTGCTAAGGTGGAAAATGTATCGGTAGGACCTGCTATTACTCGTTATGAATTAAAACCAGCAGAAGGAGTAAGAGTAAGCAAAATAGCAAATTTGGCAGATGATATTGCACTTAACTTAGCTGCAGAAACGATTCGTATTGAGGCTCCTATTCCAGGAAAACAAGCAGTAGGAATAGAAGTACCAAACAAAGAAAATGAAGTAGTACATTTGCGAGAAATTATCGAGTCCGATGCCTTCCAAAACCATAAGTCTAAACTTGCTTTTGCACTAGGAAAAGACGTCGCAGGAGAAGGCGTGGTAACCGATATTGCAAAAATGCCACACGTACTTATTGCTGGAGCTACTGGTTCTGGTAAAAGTGTTTGTATTAATACCATGATAGCAAGTATTATTTATAAAGCAAAACCAAGTGAAGTAAAATTATTAATGATTGACCCAAAAGTAGTAGAATTATCTGTGTATAATGGAATACCACATCTACTTATTCCTGTTGTAACAGATCCTAAAAAAGCAGCAGGGGCTTTAGCTTGGGCAGTGCAAGAAATGGTAAACAGATATAGCTTGTTTGCTGCCAAAGGAGTACGTGATATTAAAGGATATAACGAATCTTTGGATAAAGAAGAAGGAGAAGAGGCAAAAGCAAAATTACCACAAATCGTGATTATTATTGATGAGCTTGCAGATTTAATGATGGTAGCTGCAAAAGACGTAGAAGATGCTATTTGCCGTTTAGCACAAATGGCAAGAGCAGCCGGAATGCATTTGGTAATAGCAACCCAAAGACCATCTGTAGATGTTATTACAGGTATTATTAAAGCCAACATCCCATCAAGAATAGCATTTTCGGTATCATCCCAAGTAGATTCTAGAACCATTTTAGATATGGCAGGTGCAGAAAAATTATTAGGAAAAGGAGATATGCTATTTTATCCATCAGGAGCACCAAAACCTACAAGAGTACAGGGAGCTTTTGTATCTGACAAAGAAGTGGAAAAAATAGTAGACTTCTTAAAAGCAAATGGCGAAGTTACCTATAATGAAGATATTATAGAACAAGTAGAAAAAGCCAATAGTACCGATAAAGAAATAAAAGAAACAGAAGAAGACGATGACGATACGGATCCATTTTTAATGGAAGCCATTGACACTGTTGTAGAAACAGGACAGGCCTCTACTTCTTTTATACAAAGGAGATTTAAAGTAGGGTATGCAAGAGCAGGAAGAATTATTGACCAAATGGAAGAAAGAGGTATTATTTCCGGATATCAAGGAAGCAAACCAAGAGAAGTACTAATGACCAAAGAAAGATGGGCAGAATTAAAAATGGCTGGAGTAGCAGAACCAGAAAATAGTATTCCGGAAGAATAAATCACAAAAGAAAGAATAGAGTGGAGCAAGGAGTTTGCATGGAAAAAGAAGAAATTTTTACAAAGTTAAAAAGAAAAGATTATAACAACCAACTAGAACAGGTCTTAGAAACTAAGGCCTTTTCAGAGTCTACGAAAAACTTACTTCTTAGCATGTTTTATAAAATAGAAAACGCCTATGCTGATTATCAAAAGGTAAAACAAGAAGTTCCTACCAAAGGTGAATTTTTAGAAAATATAATAGAAATTATTGAAGAAGACTGTGAAGAAATTATCTTAGTAGAACCACAGTCGGAAGAGGCAAAAGTATTAGAAAAACAAAATGGTACGTATCTAGTAAATAGCAAAGAAAAGAAAATTATGACATATCCAAACGAAAAGAAATTACTAAATGCTATCTTGCAATTAGGGAAAAATAGAAACTGTTTTTCTAGTAAAAACACTATTTTGTCAGATGCAATTTGTGAATTTACGAAAATAGGAAACTGCATGAGTAAAACAGAAGTAATTCGTGATTTTAATGGTTGGTCATGGGATATTAGTACATCAGAAATAGAACATATTCCCTATAATTTGATATATCAAAATTTGCTATTTTTAAGTGGAGAACAGTTTTTAGCCCAATGGCTAAAAAACACTTTTAGTGAAGTAGAACCCACCAAGCTTTTAGAAACAAAATTAACACAAGAATATCAAAAAGATGCAGATTCTTTCCTGTTTGTATTTTATAAAGTTATTATAGCACTCTATGCCAATCAAAATGTACAAGAAAAAGATAGAATACTAGAACAATTAAACCTAAAAAAAAGACAATTAGAGTTGTTAGAAAATAAAAAACAATTATTAGAAGAAATTACAAAAAGTAAGCGTGAAATTAATAAAAAAATAGGGGAAATAGATAAAATTTTAAATGATAATACACTAATTAGGGAAGAATATCAAAAACGAAATGCTAAATTACCCAATAAAGAAAAAATATTTAGTATTAGCCATTTAGCAGATAGGCTAGAAGCAGAAAGAAAACACCATTTAGAAGCAATAGAAGAGTACAACCGAATGTTAGATCCAAAAGAATATGTAGCCAGAAAAAATAAAGTAAAAGAAGAAATAGAATTTTTACAAGCAGTACCATTAGAAGAAAGTGACTTACTATTAGCCGGTATAGAATTACAAAGAGAATTTTTAAAATGTATTGCAAGAAAAATACAAACATGTACCACCAAAAAAGAAATGGTAGGCTTGCTTTATCTATTTCGTTATTATAACCAAATTCCCTTTTCAAAAGAACAAACTATTGGTGATGTAACACAAATGGCAAACTTTTTAGAAGTGATACAAAAGGAGCTTTTGCAAAAGGCAAAAGAACTAAAAGTATATGTGGATTTAGAAATAGATGAACAATTGGATTATGCTATTTTTAAACAAATATTGCACACAAAAATTATTAATTTAGAAAACATAGCTATTTCTATACAGAAAAAAGCAGAAAATGTTTTAATAGACTGTTATGATGATAATATTTTAGAAGAACAATGGGATTTGACAATAACAACTCGAAATGATACAGTAAAAAAGAAGAAAAAAGTAAAGGTATTGTTAGCATAATATACAAAAGTAAAGAGAGGAGAGAAAAAATGAATATTACCTTTTTAGGAGCGGCAAAGACTGTAACAGGTTCCAATTTTTTAGTAGAAGGAGCTGGAAAAAAATTTATTGTGGATTGTGGTATGTACCAAGGGCAGGCAAGTTTAGAGGCAGAAAATGATGAGCCATTTGCTTTTGCTGTAGACCAAATAGATTTTATGCTATTAACCCACGCACACATTGACCATTCTGGAAGAATTCCAAAACTATATAAAGAAGGATATCGTAACTCGATTTATGCTACAAAAGCCACCTGTGACCTATGTAGTATTATGCTTCCAGATAGTGGTCATATTCAAGAAATGGAAATTGAATGGAAAAACAGAAAACGTAAAAGAGAAGGAAAAGAACCACTTCCACCACTCTATACTGCAGAAGAAGCAGCACGTTCACTAGAAATATTTACTCCTGTTCGTTATGACGAAATTATAGAAATAGACTCTAATATTCATGTACGTTTTAATGATGCAGGACATATGCTAGGTTCTAGCATTATAGAAGTATGGATAAAAGAAGGAGAAGAGGAAAAGAAAATCGTATTTACAGGAGACCTAGGTAATAATGATATTCCATTATTAGCGTCTCCAACCATGATAGAAAGTGCAGATTATTTAGTGATGGAATCTACCTATGGTAGTAGGCTACATATGCGAAATGATGAAAAAGCAGAACTATTTCTAGATATTGTATCTGAAACCTTAGATAATGGAGGAACCGTTGTTATTCCTTCCTTTGCAGTAGGAAGAACACAAGAAATATTATACGAAATTAATAAATTAAAAGAAAAACGTGATGATGAAGAATTTAGAAGAAAATACAAAACTTTAATGCGCGCACCAGTGTATGTAGATAGTCCGCTTGCCATTTCTGCTACAGAGGTATTTAGAGAGAATATGGACTTGTTTGACGAAGATGTAAAACATGCTATTGCGAGTGGTGACAATCCACTAGAATTTCCAGGATTACAATTTACTGTTACTGCAGAAGAATCTAAAGCACTAAATGAAAGAGAAGAACCATGTATTATTATTTCAGCAAGTGGTATGTGTGAGGTGGGACGTATTAAGCACCACTTGAAACATAATTTATGGAATCCAAAAAGCACTATTCTTTTTGTGGGATATCAAGCTCCAGGAACTCTAGGTAGTAGAATTGTAAATGGAGAAAAGAAAGTAAAAATTTTTGGAGATGAAATTGCTGTTAATGCTAGAATTGAATACATAGAAGGATATTCTGGACACGCAGACCAAGAATGGTTACTAAACTTTGTATATTCCTTTATTAGTAAACCAAAACACATTTTCTTAGTACATGGAGAACCAGAATCCCAAGAAGTATTAAAAGAAAAACTAGAGGAACAATTACCAATTCCTGTTCATATTCCAGAATGGGGAGAAACGTATGAACTAGAGAATCTACAAGTAGAAAAAGTAGGACAATTAGAGGTACATAACAAAGAACAAGAAGAAAGAAAAATAGCGTTAGACAAAATACGTAAAATTAAAGATGAAGTTGCTGACATGGAAGATATTATCAAAGAAGAAATTTTAACCAAAGATGCAAAAGATGAAGACATCAAAGTTTTAAACTTAAGATTAAAAGAATTAGAAAATCAAATTGTTAGAATTATTCAAAACTAACAGAAAGAATAGAGGGAAAACAAATGAATTCAGAAAATAAAAAATTTATGAATGATGCTGTAATAGGAAACAAAAACTTAGTAGCAAGTTATAGTAAAGAAGGAGAATTACTAAGACTGTTTTATCCTAATTCTGATTACAAACAATTTATAGACTTTTTTCATACTGGAGTAAAAATAAACGATTCCAATATTATTTATTTACATGATGATATCAATAATATATATGAACAATACTATACCGAAAACACTAATATTTTAAACACCAATATTTACAATACTTACTTTAACTTAAAAATGCTACAAACGGACTTTGTAAGTATAGATAAAAACATCTTGGTAAAACGATACAGTTTTGTAAACGAAAATACTATTGACTTAGATGTACATTTTTTGATTCATTCTGGACTTGTTAGTAATAGTAATAATATGGTAAGCTGTGTAGTAATGGATAATGTTATGATACAATATACACACGAAAATACTTTTTGTATATTTTCTAAACAAGATATAGAATCGCATCGTATTAATGATAGTAAAAATCAGATTTATACTGGAAAAATCCAAGATAAAGATTATATCGGAATGGCAGCAGATAGTAGCATTTCTTATGCCATAGGAACCATTCATCCAGGAGAAAAGAAAAGCATTGATATCTTTATTAAAGTAGACCATAATAAAGAAAAAGCAAGTTTGAGCGAACTAGAACTAGAATTGAGCAGATTAAGAAAGTTAGACACAGAAAAAGAATATGTTAGTACAAGAAAATTTTGGCAAAAATATGTCAATGACCATAATACCATATTGGTACAACCATTAGAAAATAGCATAGATAAAAAAATAGAAGAAATCTATAAACGAACCATTTTATTATTCCCACTTCTTACCAACCATGAATTTGGAGGAATCTCCGCAGGAATAGAAGTAGACGAAAACCGTACTCACTCTGGACGTTATTCTTACTGTTGGCCAAGAGATGCTGTGTTTATCGCAAAAGCTTTTGATATATTAGGAATGAAAAAAGAAACCGATAAATTTTACAGTCATTTTTGTAAAACAACACAACATCGTAACGGAATATGGGAACAACGCTATTATACCGATGGACGTTTAGCTCCATGCTGGGGATACCAAATAGATGAAACAGCAAGTGTTATTTATGGAGTATATGAGCATTACTTATACACCAAAGATAAGCAATTTTTAAAAGACTGCTTAAAAATGTGCGAAAATGCAATGAAATTTTTAAAACGTTATGTAGATAACCTATTCACTCCAGACCCAGCTATGCCAAAAAGCTACGACTTATGGGAAATGCACGAAGGAATTCATACCTATTCCTTAGCAAGTATATTTGCAAGCTTTGATCACATGATAAAAATATATGCAGAAGTAAAAGAACTCTATGCAGGAAATCGACTAAAAGAACAATTTATACTAGAAGAAACAGAAACCCTACGTAAATACATGGTATCTGTTAAAAACTATCTATTAGAGCATTGCTATGACGAAGAACAAAAATGCTTTGTAAGAGGAACAGAAGATAAATCTGTAGATATTAGTGTACTAGGAATGGTAACACCTTTTGGAGTATGTAGTCCAAAAGAAAAGAAAGTACTAAATACCATAGAAAAAATAAACCTAACCCTAAGAACCTATACAGGAGGCTATCTACGTTTTGAAAAAGATAGCTATATGGGAGGTCATAACCCATGGGTAATAGCAACCCTATGGATGGCACTATATTATACACAAAAAGAAGAATGGAAAAAAGCGAGAGAAAGTTTTCAATTTGTAATAGAAACCATGGCAGAACATGGATTTTTAGGAGAACAAGTAGATAATAGCACCAAAACAGCAAGTTGGGTAATAGGACTTGGCTGGTCCCATGCAATGTTTATCATTGTACTAGAAGCACTAGCAAAACATGGAAAGAACTAGAAAATTTTTCTAAAAACCCTTGATTTTCTTCTAAAAAAAGGGTATAATACTACTAGCATATAAGTTCGGCAGAAGAGTGGGAGCAAATCCCACTCTTTGGTCTTGTATAGGGGGAAATTTTTTGAAAATCGAGGAAAAAGTAGAAAAGATTATTCAGAATCCAGTCGAAAATTTAGGATATTCTTTGTATGATGTCTATTATGTAAAAGAAGGAAAAGATTATTTTTTACGTGTTATCATAGATAAACCGACAGGAATTAGTCTAGAAGATTGCGAAAAAGTTAGCAATGAGATTAATCCTATCTTAGATGAAGAGAATATCATAAAAGAACAGTACTTTTTAGAAGTGTCTTCTCCTGGAATTGAAAGAGTATTAAGAAAAGAGAAACAATTACAAGAGGCGATAGGGGAAAATGTAGAAGTTAGCCTATTTCAAAACCTAGAAGGAGAAAAAATTTTTTCTGGAATGTTGCAAGAGGTTACTACAGAATATGTAGTATTGCAAATAGAAGGGAAAGATAAAAAAATAGATAGAAAAAATATAGCACAAATCAAAACAACATTTGATTGGGATGAATAAAAATATAAAGGAGGAATTGGGAAAAATGAAGAAAGCAAAGCCTGTAGAAGTAAAAGCAATTGATAACAAAGAATTGATTTTAGCATTAGAGGAACTAGAAAAAGAAAAAGGGATTAAAAAGGAGTATTTATTAGAGTCTATCGAAACAGCTCTTGTAACAGCTTATAAAAGAAATTTTGATTCCAAAGAAAATGTACGTGTAACAATGGATAAACAAACCGGAGAAGTACATTTATATAGTGTAAAAGAAGTGTCCGAAGTAGTAGAAGATGGAAATTTACAAATTAGCCTAGAAAATGCTAAAAAAATAAATCCAAAAGCAGAAATTGGAGACCAAGTAAATATAGAGCTAGCACCAAAAGATTTTGGTAGAATTGCAGCAGGTACTGCAAAACAAGTTATTGTACAAAAACTACGTGAAGCAGAAAGAGAAGTTATTTTTACAGAATTTAATGAAAGAAAAGGAGAAATTGTTTCTGGAATTATTCAAAAAGCAGATGGAAACATTGTAGTAGTAGACTTAGGTAAATTAGAAGGAGTTATGCCACTAAAAGAGCAAATTCCTACAGAAAAATACCATGTAAACCAAAAAATAAGAGCAGTAGTGGTATCAGTAGAAAAAGGATTAAAAGGTAGTCCACAAGTTATTATTTCTCGTTCATCACCAGAATTTGTGAGAAAGTTGTTTGAATTAGAAATTCCAGAAATTTATGAAGGATTAATTGAAATTAAAAGCGTTTCTAGAGATGCAGGTTCTCGTTGTAAAGTAGCAGTGTATTCTCAAAATGAGAATATTGATCCAGTAGGTTCTTGTGTAGGACAAAAAGGAATTCGTATTCAAAACATCATTAATGAACTAAATGGTGAAAAGATAGATGTTATTGAATGGGATCAAGACCCAATGTTATATATATCTGCAGCACTTCTTCCAGCACAGGTATTAGCAGTAGATATTAAAGAACAAGAAAAATTTGCACAAGTTATTGTTCCAGATGACCAATTATCTTTAGCAATAGGAAAAGCAGGACAAAATGCAAGATTGGCTGCTAAATTAACCAGTTGGAAAATTGATATTAAATCAGAAAGTCAGTTTAGAAAAATATTAGAAGAGGCAGCAAAAGCAGAAAACGCAGAAGAACCAGAGCAAGAAGAAAAAGAAGAAACTGCAGAGGAAGTAGAAACTCCAAGTGAAAATTAAAGGAGGAAAACAATGCCAAAAAAAATAGTAAATAGAACTTGCATTGGTTGTAATACAGTAAAAGATAAAAGAGAGCTCATTCGTATTGTAAAAGATAAAGAAGGAAATATTTCTATTGACCGTACAGGAAAAGCAAATGGCAGAGGGGCGTATCTTTGTGATAATATAGAATGCTTTGAAAAAATGATAAAAGCAAAGCGCTTAGAAAGAGCCTTTGAAATGAAAATAGAAGATGAAATCTATGAAAAATTAAGAGGTGTCCTACTTGATAAATAAAGTATATGGATTATTAGGATTGATGGCAAGAGCTAGAAAAATTACTTATGGTGCAGATGCTTGCTTAGAAGAAATTAAAAAGAAAAAAATAAAACTTGTGTTGGTAGCGGAAGACGCATCGGAAAAGACAAAGAAAAACTTTAGGTACTATTGTACCGAAAACCAAATACCAATTGTATTTTATGGAGAAATAGATAATCTTAGCAAAGCAATAGGAAAATCAAATAAGGCAATTATAGGAATAAAAGATAGTGGGGTTGCACAGCAAATACAAAAAATGATTGATGGGGGTGAAGCTATTGGGTAAAATAAAAATACATGAAATAGCAAAAAAAATGGGGCTTTCTAGTAAAGAGGTATTAGAAAAAGCACAAGAATTAGGAATGGAGGTAAAAAGTCATCTTAGTGCACTAGAAGAAGATGCAGCAAAAACACTAGAAAATAGCTTAAAAAAAGATAAGAAACCGGAAGTAGTAAAAAAAGAAAAAACAGATGAAAAAGTAAAAAGTAGTTCTAAAAAAGAAGAAACTCCTGTAATAATAAGAAGAGAAGTCATTATTACAGAAGAAGAACAACAAAAACGAGAAGAAGAAGAAAAACGAAAAAAACAAGAAAATAGAAAACAAGATATTGGTTTTGTAGAAAGAAACACTAGTAAAGACTTTAATATTGTATACCGTAACAAACCAAATAAACCAAAGACAGTAAGTGAGTTATTCGGATTGAAACCACAAAAGGAAGAAGAAACTGCAAAAGAGGAAAAAGAGAAGAAAGAAAATTTAAAAGTAGAAAGTGAAGTTATGCAGAATACAAAAAACGTAATAGAAGAGGTAAAAAAACCTCAACCAGTAGAACAAAAACAAGATAGTATCGCAGAAAAAAAGCCAAAAATGGGAACAGAGACCAAAAATTATAGTAATAATAACAACAATAACAATAATACATCTGGCTATCATCGAAATAATATGCAAAATAACTATCGTAATAACAATATGTCAAATAATAATTACCGTAATAATGAAAATAATGGATATAATCGAAATATGAATTCTTCTAATAATGGTTATCATCGCAATAATAACTTTAACAATGGCTATAATCGTAATAATAATCCACGTAATAACAATGGCTCTAATATGGGAAATAATCGTAATAACACATCTTACCATAATGGTGGTAGGGGAAATAATTATAATGGGGGATATAATAGAAGACCATTAGACGAAAAAGGAATAGAGAAAAACATTAAAAATATAATGACAACAGAAATAGTAGAAAAAGAAATTACGCGTGATTATAATACTAGGGGCATGGACAAAGATAAAGAAAGAATGAATAACAAATATGAAGACAATAAGACCAAAAAAGCGTCTAAAAACAGAAGAGCAGGTAGATTTGAAGAAGTAGACGAAGGCAAGTTAAAGAATTTAAAACAAGCAGACAGACTTTCTCATATGTTTGATGAACAAGATGGTGGTATGTTAGATTATTATGATTTAACAACAGCAAGAGGAAAGAGAAATAAAAAGAAAGTTCAAAAAAATGACGAAGAGCGTAATAAGCAAAAAATCTTTAAATTAACAGAAATAACAATTCCAGAATCTATTACTGTAAAAGATTTAGCAAGTGAATTAAAAAAGACAAGTAGTGAAGTAATTAAAAAATTACTAAACTACGGAATTATGGCTACTATCAATAATGAATTGGATTTTGATACAGCATTTTTAATTGCCAGCGAATTTGGTGTAAATGCTGTGAAAAAAGAAGTGGTTTCTGATGAGGATATTCTATTTGATGATTCTGAGGATACAGCAGAAGAATTAGAACCAAGACCACCAGTAGTAGTAGTAATGGGACACGTAGACCATGGAAAAACATCTCTATTAGATGCTATTCGTAAGACAAATGTAATAGAAGGAGAAGCGGGAGGAATTACCCAACACATTGGAGCTTATAAAGTTACGGTAAATGGTAGAGAGATTACTTTCTTAGATACACCAGGACACGAAGCTTTTACTGCAATGCGTGCAAGAGGTGCTCAGGTTACGGATATTGCTATTTTAGTAGTAGCAGCAGACGATGGTGTAATGCCACAAACAGTAGAAGCAATTAATCATGCAAAATCTGCTGGCATTCCAATTATTGTAGCAGTAAATAAAATAGACTTACCAGGTGCAAATGTAGAAAAAATAAAACAAGAATTAATGAAATATGACCTTGTTCCAGAAGAATGGGGTGGAGATACTATTTTTGTTCCTATTTCTGCAAAACAACATCAAAATATAGACCAATTATTAGAAATGGTATTATTAGTAGCAGATATGAAGGAATTAAAAGCAAATCCACATAAACAGGCAAAAGGTGTTACCATAGAAGCAAGACTAGATAAAAATAAAGGTCCAATTGCATCTATTTTAGTACAAAGAGGTACTTTAGATGTAGGAGATACCATTGTAGTAGGTTCTTCTATTGGTAGAATAAGAGCCATGAGAAATGATAAAGGTGTTCGCGTAAAGAAAGCAGGACCATCTACACCAGTAGAAGTATTAGGCTTAACAGAGGTACCAGAAGCAGGAGAAACCTTCTATGAAGTAAAAGATGAAAAAACAGCAAAACATCTTATTGAAAGAAGAAAAAGACAAGCAAGAGAAAAGAGCATCAATAGTTCTTCTAGAGTATCTTTGGATGATTTGTTTAATCAAATTGAAAAAGGTCATCTAAAACAATTAAACTTAATTATTAAAGCAGACGTACAAGGAACAGTAGAGGCAGTAAAACAATCTATGGAAAAACTATCTAACAAAGAAGTAGAAGTAAAAGTAATTCATGCTAACGCAGGAGCTGTTACCGAGTCTGATGTTACACTTGCCAAAGTATCTAATGCCATTATTATAGCATTTAATGTACGCCCAGGAAGCTTAGCAAAAGAAATGGCAGAAAGAGATGGAGTAGAAATTAAACAATATTCTGTTATTTACCAAGCAATAGAAGATGTAGAAGCTGCAATGAAAGGGCTACTTGACCCAGTTTACCAAGAAAAAGTGATTGGAAATGCAGAAGTAAGACAAACCTTTAGAGTAAGTGGTGTAGGAACCGTAGCAGGAGCTTACGTAACAGATGGTAAACTAGAAAGAAATGCAGGCGTAAGAGTAATAAGAGAAAATGTAGTAATCCATGAAGGTAAGTTAGCATCATTAAAGAGATTTAAAGACGATGCAAAAGAAGTAAGCAAAGGATTTGAATGTGGAATTCAAATAGAAAATTACAATGATGTAAAAGAAGGAGACATCATTGAGGCATATGTTTTAGAAGAAGTGAAAAAATAACATCTCTAAAAAGGCCAAAAGAAAGGATGAGGGACAAATGCCAAAAAATGAAAATCGCTTAGGAAGAATTAACGAAGAGTTAAAAAAAGAAATTAGCCATATTATTTCTTTTGAATTAAAAAATCCAAATGTTACAGGATTAATAAGTGTAACAGGTGCCAAAATTACTCCAGATTTAAAATATGCAAAAGTTTTTGTAAGTATTTTAAATGCTGAAAATACGGAAACTAGTTTTGAAAACTTGAAAAAATCTGCAGGATATATTAGAACCGAAATAGCAAAAAGAATTAACTTAAGAATTACACCAGAAATTATATTTGAAATAGACAATTCAATGGAATATGGCGCAAAAATGGATAAATTAATAGAAGAAGTAAGAAAACAAGATGAAGAAAAGAAGAATAAAGGGGAATGAAAATGACGTTAGATAACATTTTAGAAGAAATTAAAAAAGCAAACTCTATTGTACTTCTCACGCATGAACATCCAGATGGAGATGCGATAGGAAGTAGTTTGGCAATGCTTTTGGCATTAAAAGAAATGGGAAAACAGGCCGATTTAATCATTCCAGAACACCCAAAAACGTTTAGCTTTTTACCAAATACCAATGAAATTCTAAAAGAAGGTAGAATGGAAAGTTATGATTTAGCAATTGCTCTAGATTGTGCTACTATTCAAAGATTAAATGGATTTGGAAAATATTTTGAAAATGCAAAAGTAAAAATACAAATAGATCATCACAGCAAAAATACTATGTTTGGAGACTGGAATTTTGTAAATCCAGTATCTCCAGCTTGTGCACAAATTGTTGTAACCATGTTAGAATATTTTGGTATAGAAATTACCAAAGAAATAGGAACTTGTCTTCTTACAGGAATTATTACCGATACGGGTGGATTTCGTTATTCTAGCGTAACAGCAGATACGTTTGAATTTGCAGCATGTTTGTTAGAAAAAGGAATTAATGTATCAGACATCTATCGTAGAGTGTTAGAAGTAAAAACAAAAACTAGTTTTGAACTACATAAATTAGCAATGAATCGTATTGAATTTTTAGAAGAAGGAAAAATTGCATTTACCTATATATTGCAAGAAGATAAAAAGAAAATTGGCACAGAAACAGGAGATAGTGAAGGAATTGTAGAAATAGGTAGAGAGGTAGAAGGAGTAGAAGTTTCTATCTACATGAGCGAAACCGAAGAACAAGACGGATTTAAATTTTCTTTACGTTCTAACGACTATGTTAATGTGTCAGATGTATGTATGATGTTTGGTGGCGGAGGACATACCAAAGCTGCAGGATGCCGTATTTTAGGTGATTTTGAGCAAGTAAAAGATAAAATGTTACATAAAGTAAAAGAATTTTTGAAGTAAGACTCTTCCTTAAAAAGAGTCTTTCTTTGTAGTGGTTTTAGCCATCGTACAAGGAGCAAGATTTTTGGTTACAAAGAAAGAGGAGTAGTAATGAACGGTATTATAGTTGTGAATAAAGAAAAGGGATATACTTCCCATGATGTTGTAGCTATTGTAAAAAAGATAGCACAAGAAAAGGTAGGACACACCGGAACATTAGACCCAAATGCTACAGGAGTTTTACCATTATTAATAGGAAAAGCCACCTTAATTTCTAAATACTTAGTAGAACATGATAAAATTTATGTAGCCACACTACAATTAGGAATAAAAACAACAACAGCAGATGCAGAAGGAGCAGTGATACAAAAGCAAACAGTACCATTACTTAATAAAGAAAAGGTAGAAGAAGTGTTACATCGTTTTTTAGGAAAACAGATACAAACTCCACCAGTATATTCGGCTATTAAAGTAAAAGGGAAAAAACTATATGAATATGCACGAAGCGGAAAAGAAGATATGGTAGAAATTCCAAAAAGAGAAATAGAAATTTACCAGATAACATTGCAAAAAATAAAACAAGAACAAAAAGAGCTAATATTTAGGGTAAGCTGTTCGAAAGGAACTTATATTAGAAGTTTATGTGAAGATATTGCAAATGCCTTAGGAACTGTAGGGTATATGAAAGAACTCACAAGGGAAAAAGTAGGAAGGTTTGACCTAAAAGAAAGTATAAAAATAACAGAATTACAAAACAATCCTCTAGCACTACAAAACCACTTAATAACAATAGAAACATTATTTGCCAATAAAGAAAAGATAGTTTTAACTACCAAAAAAGAAAGACTGTTTTTAAATGGTGTAAAATTGGAAATAAAAAAGCCAGATGGAGTTTATCGTATTTACCACGAAAATGGCAAATGGATAGGATTAGGAGTAGTAAAACAAAACGAATTAAAAAGAGATGTGGTAATAGAAGAATAAAGAAGAAAAACTTTCTAACATTCTAGAAAGTTTTTCTCCTTTATTGAAAACGATACAAACGGTACAAATAGGTTTCGCTTGCTAAATGTTTTACAATACTTCCATTATATAAATTGCCATAATCTCCTACGCCTTCATCATATACAGGAATTTCTAAAGAAACAATAGTAGAAAATCTTTGGTTCAAATTATTAAGAATGGTAATACGAAAAGAAATGGTATTAGCAATAGAACTAATAGGAATACTTGCTTTTTTTAACAAACTACCATCATGTACAAGTGGAGTAGAAGTATCGGTAATAACAGCTTCAGTCTGCAAGGTATTGACATATCCTAATGTAATAGGATTGTTTGCTGTTTGGTATATTTGAGGCTTAGTATAGTCAATACTACCAGTAGAAGGAAGAATGGTATATTCCAAAGAATTTTCTGGAGTAAGAACGTTTTCTTCTGGTTCTGGTACAAAAGTGGCAAAGGTATTCATATTTTTATAAAACAAATGAGGTGTTCCTTGCTTAGGGGTACCAAGTTTTACTTGATCAATGGTAAGACTCTTAATGGTATTTTCATCTGTAAAAGTAGAAAAATTTCCAGTATCTAAATAAATAGCAATATCGGTGTATTGGTTTACATCTAACACCCAACTTCCATTTGCTTTAGCCGTAACATTACTAGCACTAGCACTAGCACTACTAAATAACAATATTTTATCAATAGAAAAAATAGTATTTTCGTTATAAGCAGCAAAAGGAAGAGTGGTTTCTTCTAAACTGCGCTTTCGTGCAAAATCAAAAAAAATGGTAAACGATAGATAAAAAATAATGCCGATAAGAATCAGCAATACTACCAATTTTACCACAAAATGAACAATAGGATTTTTTCTCTTTTCTTTGGTGGACATATAAAAACTCCTAACATTTAACAATACTTTTTATTACCATATCACAAAATATAAAAAAATGCAAATAGTAAAATTGTTTCATTTTGATAGGTATGTGTCAAGTAAATGTAGGCAATTTTTTTATCTTTTTTTCTAATCCCTTAAA
>CAKNOI010000005.1 GCA_930990125.1 uncultured Clostridiaceae bacterium
GAAAAAGGGGCAAATTACAGAAATAGTACAAATAGATAATATATATAGATTTAAAAATATGATTAGATGGGCTAATATTACAAGAATGAAAAAAGTTAGTATATTAAGATTGAATTTTAATGGTACTATTGGTAAGGTGGATGGAAAATATTTAAGTACGATAAATGAAAAAATAAGAACAGAATTTTTTGAATAAAACATTGACTTATCGCATAAAATATAGTATCATAGTATTAGAAAGTAATCAATAAGGATTGCTGTGGGAGGAACAAAAGTTCCAGTAAAATTGCTATGGGAGGCAACTAATTAGAAATAATTAGTTGCCAGTTTTCTTATTTTATGCTATATTGACTATAACAGTTGATGAATCGAATTATTTTTTGAGCAAAATGTAGGAGGAACACTTTGAGAATTACACAATTTTTTCGCAAATAACCTCCTTAAATGCTCCATAAATTACTCCCACAAAATTCTAAAATTATTCATTTTCAATAATTTTAGAATTTTATGGGAGTAATTTTAATGATAATTGCTAATCAAAAAAATGCACAACAATTATATAAAAAAATGCAAAATTATGGTGTTTATAATAGATTTTAAATAAAATTTTTAAAATATTACTTACTAAAATGTAGTAAAATTTTGACTTTAATGATATAATATTGCTTTCTCAAAAAGCAAATTTAGAAGTACCAAAAGAAATAAGAGAAAAAATACAAGTTATAAATACATTTAATATAAGTGCTAGATATGATGATTATAAAAAAAGTTTTTCAAATAAATGTACAAATGAATATACTACTGAGCAAGTGAAAAATATTGAGGAGGTACAAAAATGGTTGAAAGAACAATAAATAAAGATATTTTAGATAGTATAAATAAATTTATAGAAGAAATTAAAAAAAAGTATAATATTGCAACAATTATATTATTTGGCTCTTATGCAAAAGGGACAGAAAATGAAAATAGCGACATAGATATTGCTGTTGTTTCCGATGATTTTGATGATATCTATGATTGCATGGCAATTTTAATGGGTATGACTTGGGATATAGATGCTAGAATAGAGCCACACCCAATAAAAAAGAAAGATTTTGATGAAGAATCTGATTATTTTATTAAAGAAGTAATTGATACAGGAATAAAAGTAGCATAGATAATATTTAGTGAAATACGAAGGAAAAACATGCTAAAAGAAATAGAATGTAAATTAGACAAATCTAAAAAAACATGGTAATGAAAATAATAGCCTTAGTATAAAACTAAGGCTTTGTTCTCTTTTGAATTTTATTTACTTGTATAAATAAAGTAAATAGGGTATTATAAGTAATAGACTACTGGATGGCATTTAGCATAAACTGAATAACAGCATCATCGGTATTACTTCCAGAACTTTGCTTTTTTTCTGCTTCTGTTAAATCTACAAAGTATTTGTTACACTCTGGTAGGATAGATATAGAATCTAACGGATATCCAGGATTTCTTTTGGTAGAAGGCTTGTCTACAAAGTAAAAATGGCTTTTATTCCAGCTATATTGTTTTGGCTCTTTTCCATTATAAATTACCATTCCATAAACCCATTTAGCAGTTAATTTTCCGCCGTATTCGTGAACTAAGTTACTATAATATTCTATCATTTCATCATCATTTAGTTCTTTTCCATTTATTCTTCTAACATGAGTACCAGGCTGCTTTTCAGCAGGTAGTTCTTCGATAAACAAATTATTATCCATTCCAACTGTCGTTATTTTGGTAGCATCATAATAGGTCTTGGCTTTAATATAGGCATTTTCTATAGCATTGCTTCCGCTTTCTTCAGGATGAAGGTCCAGTCCTATATCTTTTAGTGTGACAATTTCTATGTTATTATCTTGTAACTTTTGAGCAAATTTTTTAACCTTTGCTGGATTAGTTGTTGCAAATAAAACTTTCATTTCCATATCCTCCTCGTATAACGAATTGTACAGATTATACCATGAAAATAGGAAATAATCTATAGAAAATAGCAATCTACAATTTTTAATTAAGAGAAAGAATTAGTGGTAATTTGCAATTAAACAGTAACAATAGTTGATTTCTAATAATGTTTATGTTATAGTCTATGATAGATGAGAAAAAAAGAAAATAGAATTGGGAAGAAAAGTTATGATAAAAGAAATTATGAAATATGGAAAAGCGGAACTTGCCTATAAGAATAAGCAAATATTATCACAAAAGCCAGAATTATTTAATTTATTTTGGGAAACGACACTAAGATGCAATGCAAAATGTAAACATTGCGGTAGTAGAGCAGGGGAAAACATTAATCTGCAAGAAGAATTGTCTACAGAGGAAATAAAAAATGTTTTTCAAAGTATTGCTAACAAATATGATGCAAGTAAAATCTTGATAAGTGTAACAGGAGGAGAGCCTTTAATAAGACAAGATCTTTTTGAAGTAATGAAATTTGCTAATCAATTAGGCTACCACTGGGGAATGACAACAAATGGAATACTAATAAATGATGTTGTAATTTCCAAAATGAAGGAAGCGGGTATGACAACCATTTCCATTAGTCTAGATGGATTAGAACAATCGCACGATGCCTTTAGAGGGGTAAAATCTTTTGGGAAAATTATAGAAAATGTAAAAAAGCTAAAAGAAGCTAAGTTCTTAAATTATTTGCAAATTACAACAGTGGTAAATAAAAGTAACATAAATGAGCTAGAAGAAATGTATCAGAAGATGGCTGAGCTAGGTATTGATTCTTGGAGAATTTTAAATATGGATCCTATAGGAAGAGCAGAAGATAATCAAGAGTTAGCTTTGGATAAGGAAGATTATATCCACCTTATCAAGTTCATACAAGAAAAAAGAAAGAAATCAAACTTTGATGTAACGTATGGCTGTACTCACTTTTTAGGCATGAAATTTGAAAACGAAGTAAGAAATTTTAGTTTCTTTTGTATGAGTGGTTTTACAGTAGGAAGCATCTTATATAACGGTGATATTTATGTATGCCCTAGTGTAGAAAGAAGAAAAGAGTTAATACAAGGAAATATAAGAACAGATGATTTTGTTGATGTTTGGGAAAATAAATTTAAATGGTTTAGAAATTTAGATAAATTCAAATGCAAAGAATGTGAAAATTGTAAAGATTGGAAATATTGCAGAGGAGATTCTTTAGATACTTGGGATTTTAATAATAATAGACCAAAATTATGTTTAACAAAAATATTGGAAGGGGATAAAACAGATGAATAAAGTAAAAAAGGTAGTTACTAGTTTGGGAGTATTTTTTACAGGAATCATATCAAAGGTATTTGCAGCGAACTTAGATGCAACAATAGTACCAGGGCCAATGGCAAAATATGGGGTATATGAACCTACTTTGGGAGAAAAAATATCATCAGCGGGGAAAATAGTAATTCCTATTCTGATTTTTTTGATTGGATTAGGAGTAATTTTAAGTAAAAAAATTACAAAAAAAGTGAAAGCGGTCATACTATCTGGATTAGTTATATTGGGGGTAGCTCTCTATTTTGTGATGAATTATATAGCAAATAACTTTTAAAAATGAAAGATAGATACTTATTCAATTTTATAGTTCATATAAAGTGTTCTACCAGAATACAGAAGGTTAGCAAGCAGTAAATAATAGTATATATTATTCTTACTGCTTGTTTTTCGTTAAAAGAAAATACTTGAAAAATCTGCATAACATGATATAATAGAAATATTAAAAAATAAGGAGAAAAGAATGGAAATTAGAAAAACAAAACCAGAAGAATTACAAGATATTTTACCTATATTTGAAATAGCAAAGGCGTTTATGGTAAAAACGGGAAATCCAAACCAATGGACAGCTACGTATCCTAGTACAGAAATGATAGAAAAAGATATTGCAAATGGTGAGTCTTATGTATGTGTGCAAGAGGGAGAAATTGTAGCTACTTTTGCGTATTCAGAAGCGGGAGAGGAAACTTACCGCAGTATTGATGGTAAATGGCTAAATGATAAGCCGTATGGTGTTATTCACAGAGTAGCATCTTCTGGCAAGGTAAAAGGGATTTTTTCTTGTATTGCAGAGTGGGCATGGAAGCAAAATAAAAATCTAAAAATAGATACTCACCGCGATAATAAAGTAATGCAAAGGGTTATTTTAAAAAATGAGTTTACCTATTGCGGTATTATTCATTTAAAGAACGGTGAGGAACGATTGGCATATCAAAAGGCAGAAAAAGAATAGGAGAGAGAAAAAATGGGTTTTTTGGATAAATTAAAACAAGGGTTAAGTAAAACCAAAAATTCTTTTAATGAGAAGTTAAATGATGTTTTTAGTAATTTTAGAAAAGTGGATGAAGAATTACTAGAAGAATTAGAGGAAGTCCTTATCATGTCTGATGTGGGAGTAGAAACCTCTACCAAAATTATTGCAAATTTAAGAGAGAGAATTAAAAAGGAAAAAATAGAAGAGGAAGAACAAGTAAAAAATGCGCTAAGAGAAGAAATGGAACATATTTTAGATGCTGTAGATAATGCACTACAACTAAATACGAAACCTTCTGTTATTTTAGTAGTAGGAGTAAATGGCGTAGGGAAAACTACTTCTATTGGTAAAATTGCCAACCGCTTGCGTATGGATGGAAAAAAAGTAGTAATTGCAGCAGCAGATACATTCCGTGCCGCAGCAGTAGAACAGCTAGAAATTTGGGCAAACCGTGCAGGTTGTGATATGGTAAAAAAAGAAGAAGGAACCGACCCTGCTTCTGTAGTGTTTGATGCTATTAAAATGACAAAGGAAAAAGGTGCAGATGTACTTATTTGTGATACAGCAGGAAGATTACATAACAAAAAGTATTTGATGGACGAGCTTATCAAAATAAAAAAGGTAATTGACAAAGAATTACCAGATGCTAATAAAGAAATACTAGTAGTACTAGATGCTACAACAGGACAAAATGCTATTAGCCAAGTAAAAGCATTTAAAGAAACTGTACAAATTACTGGTATTGTACTTACTAAGTTAGATGGTACTGCTAAAGGTGGAGTAGTACTAGGAATTGTAGAGGAAAACCATATTCCAATTAAATTTATTGGAGTAGGAGAGCAAATAGAAGATATGGAAATTTTTAATAGCAAAGATTTTGTAAAAGCAATTATTTAAAAAGGAGGAAACAATGGAGCAAGAAAAAAGCACAAAAACTGTTACAACAGACAAAAAAGTAGAAGCACCAAAGAAAAGTAAGATAAGAATGATTGTTGTCATTGCCTTTTTAATAGTTTTTGCCCTTGCCACTTTTATTTCCTTAAGAGGAAGTTATTTAGAAACATTAGAAATAGGAGAAAACTATCTAGAGGTATTTTGGAAAAATGTACGATACAAATATGTTACAATGGCAGTAGTTTTTTTACTTTTGTTTTTGGTTCTCTATCTTACCAATAGAAGTATCAAAAAAGGATTAAAAAACTTTTTTGAACAAGAAAAAAAGGAAATGCCAAAATTACCGAATAAATCTATTTCTCTTATTTTAGGGGCTATTATTAGTGTGCTGGTAGCAGGTCCACTTTCTAAACAATTAATGCTAATGTTTAATAATGCATGGTTTGGAAGTACAGACCCTATTTTTGACATGGATATTGGATATTATATTTTCCAAAAACCGTTTATAGAAACTGTTTTATGGGGATTACTGGCATTAGTAATAGGACTTACTATTTATACTGTTATCTATTATATTATTGTTTTTAATTATTGCTTTGATGGAATTGACAGACAAACCCTAAGGAAGAGTAAGTTTATTAAACAAATTACAAGAAACATAAAAATTGTAGTTATTATAATTGCATGTATTACACTTGTTAAAACACAAGATATCCTAACACAAAAGTTCTTGAAATTAGAAGATGGCTATGAGTTATATGGAGCCGGTATAACAGATGTTAGTATTAAATTATGGGGATACCGTATTTTAAGTGTTGTTATGGTTGCCTCTGTTTTTGTAGCAATTCACTTCTTTTACCAAGAAAAGACAAAGAAGGTAATACTTTCTATTTTAGTAGTTCCTACTTATTTAATAGGAATGACAGTTATTATGCTTATCTTCCAAGTAGGCTATGTAAATGGAAACGAGCTAGATAGGCAAAAACATTATATTTCCAAAAATATAGAATTTACACAAAATGCATATGGGGTAAATGTAGAAGAAATTACTTTAGAACATTCTGGAACCATTACTTCTAATGAAGTAGCGGAATATCAAAACGTTATTCATAACATTGCTATTGTAGATGAAAATGCATTATTAAAAGAGCTACAATCCGCACAAACTAGTAAGGGGTATTATACTTTCCGAGATGCTAGTATTGCTAATTATAGTATTAATGGCAAAAATTCTTTAGTATATCTAACTCCAAGGGAAATTATTAGTAATGAGGATAATAGAACTTATAACAATAAAACATATGAGTATACACATGGCTTTGGAGCGATTGTAAGTTCTGCTACTTCAGTTTCTGAAACAGGAGCAGCCGACTATATTCAAACAGGATTTCAGGATAACAATCAAGCAATTACCATTACAGAACCAAGAATTTATTTTGGATTAGAAACCAACAATACGGTGGTTACTAATAGCAAAAATAAAGCAGAGTTTGATTATCCAATCTTGACTTCTAATACCGCAGAAAATGCAGAAAATACATATCAAGGAGAAGCGGGATTAACCTTAAACTTTGTAGATAGACTTATTTTGGCAATAAAAGAAGGAGACCTAAACTTAGCACTTTCTAGTAATGTAACCAATGATAGTAAAATTTTAACCAATCGTAACATTATAGAAAGAGCAAAAAAAGTAATGCCATATTTAATTTACGACGAAAATCCATACTTAGTTGTTAATAACGAAGGAAAACTAATATGGGTATTGGATGCTTATACAACAACGAATTACTATCCATATTCACAAAAAAGTGATATAGAAGTAGATGGTGTAAAACAAGAAATTAACTATATTCGCAATTCTGTAAAAGTATTAATAGATGCTTACAATGGTACCATAGAATTTTATATTACCGATAGAACAGACCCTATTGTAATGGCATATAATAATATTTTTAAAGGATTATTTACCGAAAAAGAAATTCCACAGGATATTAGTAAACACTTTGTTTATCCAGAGTTTTTATTTAATATTCAAGCCGAAATTCTAAACAGATATCATAAAGTACAACCAGATGTATTATACCGTGCGGATGATGTATGGAATATAGGAACACACAAAGCTGGAAATTCTTCTACTATTACCAAAACAGAAATGCAAGCTTATTATACAATGGTAAGAAATGAGGATGGAAAAGACGAGATTGGATTAATGAATGTATATACCCCATATGAGAAGCAAAATTTAATTGCTTATGTGGTGGGAACACACGAAGGCTCACAAACAGGAACATTAAAAGTATATAAATTCTTATCCGATAACAATATTCTAGGTCCGATGCAATTGGATACACAAATAGAACAAGATGAAACAATTGCAGAACAATTAGAAGCAATTAATGTAACAGGAACAAGAATTAGTAAAAATATGTTGGTAATACCAATTGCCAATACCGTTCTTTATGTAGAACCTATTTATCAAGTATATCTCAATGAAAAAGAACAAAGTAATATACCTTTGCTTAAAAAAGTTATTGTAGCATCTGGTAATAAAGTAGCAATAGGAGATACTCTTCGCGAATCACTAAACAATTTACTTTCACAATATGCGGTAGATATTGAGGTGGAAAATACAGAAGATATTGATGGACTTATTGATGCTATTATTAAAGCAAATACCAATCTAAAGAATTCTAGTAGCAATAATGATTGGGAAATGATAGGAAAAGACTTAAGCAAATTGCAAGACTTAATTAATAAACTAGAAGAAACGGTAGAAGAAAGAACAGCAGAAGAAAATATGTCAACAACCACAGAAAGTACTTCTACCAATACAGTAGAACAAGAAGAAAATAGTATAGATTTTCCATAAAAATGGTATAAAATCATGAAAAACAAACCACCCTACTAAAAAGAAAGTTTAGGTGGTTTGTTTTGTTTATTCAAAAAAAGAAGAAAGAATTTAATAAATTACAAGAAAGTATTGATAAATTAAATAGAACGCTAGAAAGAAAACAAATACTAGAACTAGCTGAACTATTAGGTAATCGTAAAGAGTTATTTTTAAGAAATTTATTTTCTGGAATGTTTAAAGGAATTGGAATAGGAATTGGTTTTACTATTTTAACAGCAATCTTATTAATTATATTACAAAAAATTGTAGCACTAAATATTCCGGTTATTGGACAATGGGTGGCTGACATTATAGATATTGTAAAACAAAGCAGATAAAATAAAAGAAATAGAAAAATTACAGTATTTTTATAAAAAATGTGTTAAATTCTATTTCTTTTTTTTATGTTTTTGTATATAATGTATCAGAGAAAAAACTAGGAGGAGAAAATGAATTTACCAAATAAACTAACAATATTTCGAATTATACTAGTAATTGTAATGGTTGTGCTTTCTTGTTTTAACATACCAGGAGAATTTTTAGGGGTGCCTATTTTGTATTGGCTGTTAGATGCCATTTTTATTATTGCCTCTATTACGGATAAAATGGATGGCTATCTTGCTAGAAGTAGAAACCAAATTACTACGTTTGGAAAATTTGCAGATCCATTAGCAGATAAAATATTAGTGTTAACGGCAATGCTTTTATTAGTACAAGATGGAAGATTACCAGCGGTAATTCCTATTATTGTATTAATTCGTGAGTTTGTGGTTTCTGGATACCGTTTAATTGCAGTAGAAAAAGGTGGAAAAGTAATTGCTGCTAATGTCTGGGGAAAATTAAAAACAGTAACACAAATGCTTGCTATTATCTTAGCATTTGTAGATATTCATGCTTTTGGAGCTGTTTTTGGTGGAGGATTAACAGGATTTAGCTTTTGGCTAAACTTAGTTTCTACTATTCTTATGACTGTTTCCACTATAGCTACTATTTTTTCCGGTTGGAGTTATGTAAAAGAAGGAAAAGAGTTATTTCAAGAATAAAAACAAAGGAGATTTTTTTTAATGGATATTGTAGAAGCAAAGAAAAAAGTAGAAGAATTAAGAAAACAATTAGAATATTATGCAGAATTATACTATGACCAAGATAATCCTGCTATATCCGATTATGAATATGACAGCATGATGAATGAACTAAAAGCACTAGAAAAAGAATATCCGGAACTGGTAACATCAGATTCTTTAACACAAAAAGTAGGGGGACATGTAAAAGAAGGATTTGCCAAAGTAGTGCATGAGGTTCCTCTGCAAAGTTTACAAGACGTTTTTAGTCTAGAGGAAGTAACTGACTTTTTAAAAAGGATAGCACAAAAAGCAGAAGAAAATGGAATACAAGAAGTAAATTATGTTGTAGAAACCAAAATAGATGGCTTATCAGCTGCCTTAGAGTATAAAAATGGGAAACTAATAAGAGGGGCTACTAGAGGAAATGGACAAGTAGGAGAAGATGTTACAGAAAATCTAAAAACAATAAAAGGGATCCCACAAGAATTAAAAGAAAAAATAGATATTACGGTAAGAGGAGAAGTATTTATTGCAAAAGGATTTTGAAAAAATGAACGAAGAACGACAAGAAAATGGAGAAGTCCTTTTTGCAAATGCCAGAAATGCAGCTGCAGGTTCTCTTCGTCAGTTAGATAGTAAAATAACGGCTAAAAGACCACTTGCTATTTATATTTTTAATGTACAAAAAGTAGAAAATAAATCTTTTTCTTCTCATTTTGAAGAACTAGAATACCTAGAAAAACAATTAGGATTTACAGTAAATCCAGTACGTATTTATTGTAAAAATGCAAGGCAAGTAAAAGCAGCAATAGAAAAAATAGGACAAATGCGCGAAGAACTAAGCTTTGGAATAGATGGCGCTGTTGTAAAAGTAGATGACTTAGCCTTTCGTGACATATTAGGTTCTACTGCAAAAGTGCCAAGATGGGCAGTAGCGTATAAGTACCCACCAGAAAAAAAGGAAACGAAAGTAAAAGATATTGTCTGCCAAGTAGGAAGAACAGGTGTTATCACTCCTATGGCTATTCTAGAACCTGTAAAACTAGCTGGCTCTACCATTAGTAAAACTACATTACACAATGAGGATTTTATTAAAGAAAAGGATATTCGTATTGGTGATACGGTGGTAATTCAAAAAGCAGGAGATGTGATACCTGAAGTGGTAGAAGTAGTAACCTCCAAAAGAACAGGAGAGGAAACAATATTTACCATGCCAACCACCTGCCCAGTATGTGGAGCAGAAGCAGTCCGAGAAGAAGGAGAAGTGGCTGTTCGTTGTACAGGGATTGAATGTCCTGCTAAGCTATATCGTAATTTAGTTCATTTTGTATCAAGAGAAGCAATGGATATTGAAGGATTAGGAGAAATTATTATTCAGCAATTACTAGATAGGGGCTTAATAGAAAATATAGCAGATATTTATGCATTAACAGTAGAAGAGGTTGCTTCTTTAAAAAAGAATGGGAAAAAATTTGCACAAAATTTGATGGATGCCATTGAAAAAAGTAAGCAGAATGATTTATCTAAACTGATTACCGCACTTGGAATTCATCATGTAGGAGTAAAAGCTTCTAAAACATTAGCAAGAAAATATAAAACAATGAAAAACTTATCTAAAGCAAAATATGACGAACTTAGTGAAATTCCAGAAATAGGACCTATTATGGCAAATAGTATTCGAGAATTTTTTATGCAAGACCAGACAAAAGATTTATTAAAGAAACTAGAAAAAGCAGGCGTAAACATGCAAAGTTTAGAAGCACAAGGAGAAGATAATCGTTTCGAAGGAAAAACATTTGTATTAACAGGTTCCTTAGAAAAGTATACCCGAAAAGAAGCAGAAGAAATAATAGAAAGATTAGGCGGAAAAACCTCTAGTTCGGTATCCAAAAATACAAGCTATGTATTAGCTGGGGAAGAAAGCGGAAGTAAGCTAAAAAAAGCAGAAGAATTAGGAGTTACTGTGATTACAGAAGCGGAATTTGAAGAAATGATAAAATAAGGAGAAGATATGGAAAATTATACATTTGAGCAAATGAAGGAGCAATTAGACCAAGGGTTTCAAATTTATTTTACATATGTAAAAAACCGTTACTTAGTATTTAAAACAGCAGAAAATTGCTATACCCAACAGCTTATCTCAGTACATGATAAAAATCCACAACCTAGAATGATGGTGGTTACTTTAAAACGTGTTAAAGAGATGTTCCCGTTTATGGAAGAGATACAGTACAAAGTAGGAATAGCAGGGGAATAAATAGAAAAATATTTCAATTTAGAATAAAAGAAGGAAACGAGAATGAACAAACAAGAATTAGAAAAAATAAAACAAGAAGCATTACAAGAACATATTCCTATTATTATGGATGATACATTAGCCGTAGTAAAAGAAATTTTGGAACAGAAAAAACCAAAAAGCATCCTAGAAATAGGAACAGCAGTAGGATATTCTGCTATTTGCTTTTCTGAATTTTTAACAGAAGATGGCTTTATTGATACCATAGAAAGAGAAAAAGAAAGAATAGAAGAGGCAAAACGTAATGTAAAAAGAGCAGAGGTGGAAGATAAAATTCATTTATATGAAGGAGATGCAGTAGAAATTTTACCTACGTTAAACAAAACTTATGATGTGGTGTTTATTGATGCTTCAAAAGGAAAGTATCCGTTCTTTTTAGAACAAGCATTGCGTATGTTAAAAGAAAATGGCGTTATTTTAGCCGATAATGTGCTCTATAAAGGATATGTAAGAAGTAGCTATAATAAACATAAGCAAAGAACAGCAGTAAGAAATTTAAGAGAATATCTGCAAAAAGTAGAAGAAAATCCAAGTTTAAAAACTACTGTATTGGAAGTAGGAGATGGGCTAGCCATTAGCCAGAAAAAAGAACAAAAGTGAAATATAAAAAAGCTTGTTACAAGATATTGGTAACAAGCTTTTTCGTATACAAAGATACAACAAGGTCTACATGACATAGCGAATACAAGAAAGAATAGTATCTACTATAAAAATAACAAATATCATCTTTAATGAAATAGATTGAACAGTATATGGTATTTTAGAAAGCAATAAGTTTATTTTCTTTTTAAAAAAGGGATGAATGTGGTTTAAAAAGAAAATAGCAATAAATCCCCAAGCAAATGTATAAAAAATACTTACTCGCCCATTTAAATTCATAAAATCTTGGGTATAATCCCACCAATGCATAGCAAATAAAGCATCTAATCCAAAACTTACAAGATATTCAAACACCGTAAAAATAATGGCAGCAATGACAAAAAGCTGGATGGAGTTTTTCTTATATTTGCGAAGAAAAATGAGAAGAATTAAGGCACCATATCCATAAATAGGGCAAATGGGACCATACAAAAATCCACGATTGGTAAAATGTCCTAAAACAAAAAGACTATATAATGTTTCTAGTAACCAACCTAAAAAAGCATAAATAAAAAAGTATAAACAATATATTTCCCATTTACTAAGTCGTATTTTTTCTTCTCTCATGATTTTGTCCTCCAATAAATCTATCATATCAAAAAGTAAGAAAAAATACAACAAAAATAAAAAATCTTCTGATTAAAAAATCTTCTGATTAAAAAACTTTTTTTAGGCAATACTATAACTAGGGAGGGAGAGTGTAGGTATGATATGGATTTTAATAACACTAGGTGTGATTATTGCTTTGTTTTTAATTTTTTTCTTTATCTTATCTTCCGAAATTGATATAAAGTTAGAAAATATCAAAATAGAAAGTGGAAAACCAATTGCCACTAGAGAGTTTTCCATTATTGTCTTCGTAAAAGCACTAGGGAAAATTCCTTTGTTTACCTATACTCTTCCTACTCAAAAATGGATTACCAAAATAAAAGACAAAGAGTGGGAACAAAAAAATATTAAAACAGTACAAAATTTAGGTGGATTTTCTTTTTTACGTGAAGTACAAAAATTGTTAAAGATACGACTTCGTAAATTGCATTTAAAAGCCACTATAGGAATAGAAGATGCTGTTCTTACTTCCTTATTAGTAGGAATATTAGGAGCAATTCTTTCTATTTTACTTCCTAAGGTGGCTATTCCGGGGAAAGAGAAAAATTACTATTACGAAATCCAGCCAAATTTTTATGAAAATATGTACAAAATTGATTTAGACTGTATAATTAGCGTAAAAATGGTACATATTATATCTGTAATATATATGGTATTCAAAAAGAAAGGGGAGAAGAAACATGAGCGAACATCCAATAGAAGGTCTTATGAATACGGCTATGAACAGTATTAAAGATATGGTGGATGTAAACACCATTATTGGAGAGCCAATTGAAACTTCAAATAATATTATCATTATACCAATTTCCAAAGTGGGATTTGGATTTGCAGCAGGGGGAAGCGAATTTAAAGGAGAAACCGTAAACGAATACACTAAAAAGGAGAAAGAAGAAGAAATACAATATAGACTACCATTTGGTGGAGGTAGTGGAGCTGGTGTTTGCATTACACCAATTGCTTTTTTAGTAGTACAAGGAGGTAATGTAAAACTATTGCCAGTAAGTCATAGTTCTGCTATTGATAAATTATTAGACTATGTACCAGATTTAATAGAAAAAGTAAACACTATGCTGAATAAAACAATACAAAATAAAAAAGAAGAAGCACAAAGAAGAGATAAAATTGTAGAAAAGCTAGATAAGCAAACTTTAAACCATATTGTAAAAGAAACGGCATCTAAGCCAGCGCAAGTAGTAAACAATATTGTTAAAACAAAACCGAAAAAAAATAAAGCGGTTAAACCAGTGCAAAGTTATGAGTTTGAATATGATGAAACAATACCAGTAGAAAACTATTTAGAAGAGGACGACGAGCCAGAGGAGTAAATAAAAAATAGTTGAGATGAAAGCCAAATCATGCTATAATAAAATGGTTAAAAAGAGGAAGAGTAGGTGATTAAAAATGGCTAGTATTGTTGTAAAAAATTTGAGTTTTTCCTATGATTACGAAGATATTTTTAAAGATGTTTCCTTTACCATAGATACGGATTGGAAATTAGGACTAATTGGCAGAAATGGAAAAGGAAAAACTACATTATTAAAAATTTTGCAAAACGAATTGCCTTATCAGGGTTCTATTAATACTACAGTGGAGTTTAGCTATTTCCCATTTCCGGTTAAGAACCCAGATAGGATGACAATTGATATTTTACAAGAAATAGCTCCAGACTGTGAAGAATGGCAAATACGTAAAGAACTAAATACTCTAGAATTAGAAGAAGAGGTACTCTACCGAGGGTTTGATACCTTAAGTAATGGCGAACAAATAAAAATGCTGCTAGCATCTATGTTTTTAAGAGAAAATCAATTTTTATTAATTGATGAACCAACCAATCACCTAGATGCTATGGCGAGGAAAACCATTAGTAAATATCTAAATCATAAAAAAGGATTTATTGTAGTATCCCATGATAGAGACTTTTTAGATAGCTGTGTGGATCATATTTTAAGTATTAACAACACAGGCATAGAAATTAGGCAAGGGGACTTTTCTACTTGGAAAGAAAACAAGGAAAGAAAAGACAATTTTGAGCTCGAACAAAATGAAAAGATTAAAAAAGAAATAAAAAGATTAAAACAAGCAAGTTCAAGAAACGAAAAATGGTCTGATGCTGTAGAAAGAAGTAAAACAGGAGCTTTAGACAAAGGCTATGTAGGACATCAAGCTGCCAAAATGATGAAACGTGCAAAAGTAATAGAAAAAAGAGTAGAAAAACAGCAAGAACAAAAAGAAGAATTATTAAAAGACATAGAAAAAGCGGAACCTATTATCATGAAACCATTAACATATGGAAAACACAATTTAGTATATATTTCACATTTACAAATACATTATGGTGAAAAAACAGTTTTTAACAATGTAAATCTAGAAGTAAATAAAGAAGACAGAGTAGCTATTGTAGGAAAAAACGGTTCAGGAAAATCTAGTCTTTTAAAATTAATTGCTGGAAGAAAAATTGCACATATGGGAGAAATGGGAATAGGAAAGCAAATGAAGATTTCCTATGTAAAACAAGATGTATCAGATTTGTCTGGAAATTTAAAAGATTTTGCTAAGAAAAATAAGGTGCAAGAAAGTATCTTAAAATCAACTTTGCAAAAACTGGGATTTCGAAAAGAAGAGTTTGATAGACCAATAGAAGAATATAGCGAGGGGCAAAAAAAGAAAGTGGCATTAGCCAAAAGCATTTGCGAAGAAGCGGACCTTTATATATGGGATGAGCCATTAAACTTTATGGACATTTTATCTAGAATGCAAATAGAAGAAATGCTTTTAAAATATAAGCCAACCCTTGTTTTTGTAGAACACGACGAAGCATTTATCCGAAATGTTGCTACTAAAATTGTAGAAATAAAATAATTCTAAACTACCTTCCTTAAGAATATGTATAAATAGTAATAGATATTCTTAAGGGAGGTTTTTATATGCAGGTACAGAAGAAATTACAAATAGGAATTTGTATCAGTTTGGTTCTTTGTATTCTTTTTGCTCCAAGCATAAGGGCAGAAGATGAAACTATGTATGTGTGGAATAATAATAGTAATAAAATAGATACCAGTAATCGAACTACAGACGCTGTGCAAACAGCAGTAACTATGTCAGATGAGTTACCCAATACAACAGATACATTAGGGTTAAGTTCTGGAAGTGCCATTTTAATAGAACAAAATACAGGTAAAATATTATATGGTAAAAATATTCACGAAAAATTAAGACCAGCTAGTGTTACAAAAGTAATGAGCATTTTATTAATTATGGAAGCAATAGACTCTGGTAGGCTTTCTTACACAGACACTATTCCTTGTAGCGAAAATGCAGCCAATATGGGTGGTTCTCAAATTTGGTTAGATGTAAAAGAAACATTAACCGTAGATGAAATGCTAAAGGCAATCTGTGTATCTTCCGCAAATGACTGTACAGTAGCTCTCGCCGAGTATTTAGCAGGAAGTACAGATGCTTTTGTAGAACAAATGAATCAAAAGGCAAAAGAATTAGGCATGAATGATACTACTTTTAAAAATTGCCATGGACTAGATGAAGATGGACATGTGACATCTAGTTACGATATTGCGGTAATGTCTAGAGAATTACTAACCAAACATCCAGACATTACAAAATACACTACTATTTGGATGGACTCTTTAAGAGACGGGAAAAGTGAATTAGTAAACACCAACAAACTAATTCGTAACTATAGCGGAGCAACAGGATTAAAAACAGGTTCTACTTCTTTAGCATTATATAACTTATCCGCCAGTGCCACAAGAAATAACCTAAGCCTGATTGCTGTTATTATGAAAGCTCCAACGACCAAAGAAAGATTTAACGAAGCGCAAAAATTATTAGACTATGGATTTAACAATTACTCCTATCAATCGTTAAGTAAGCAAGGAGAAGAAGTAGGAACAGTAACAGTAAGTAAAGGAATAGAAAAAGAAGTAAAAGCAGTATTAGAAAAAGACTGCAGAACCTTATTAAAAAAAGGAGAAGAAAAAGGAATCACACAAGAAATCCACTTAGAAGAAAACAAAACAGCACCAATTCAAAAAGGAGAAAAAATAGGAGAAATAACCTATTCGTTAAATGGAGAAGTAATCGATAAAGTAAACGTAGTAGCAGAAAAAGAAATACCACAAATAGGCTTTACCAGTATGTTAAGCCATTTGGTATATCAATGGTTTACTTTGTATAGGACATAAAAGTAGAAAGAAGAAAATAAAATAGATAAAAAAATCAAAAAATTATACATATTTTTTAAATATGTATAATTTTTTTGATTTTTTATACATGTTTTACTTACTCTTCTTGTATTGTTACTAACTTATGCGTATAATCCAAATTTGCGACAGAGTCGTATTCATAACCTAGGGTATATACATTGGTTGCAAAGATATCTTTTTGTAACATTGTGTGTAGTGTTTTATTGGAGTTGGTGTCCATAAAACGTTTTACCGAAGTAATAATAGGCAATTTCGGGTTAGAGATAGCAATGTCAGAAAGAAGTTTTTTGCCATTTTCGTTTAATGCAAGTACACGAATGTATGGTGTTATTTTTCGTGATGCAAGCATTTCTTTTTTGGTGATTCCAAGTAGAGTATATAGTAAAATTCTTCGTATTCTGGTTTCGGTATATCGCTTGGTTTTTATTTTCGCAATTAGTTCTGTGACGGAATTGCAAGAATTGGCAGATTCTTTAATAAGATGTTCTAGTCCTTCGGAAACGTCTGGCAGGGCAGCAATTTCTTCTAATGACATTTTTCTTAAACAATATAGTATTTCTTTTTCAAAGGTACTTAAAGAAAATACCATGTTTCCTTTTCTACTACAATCTTCTAAAATAGCAAAAGAAGGTTTTGGAAGAAGAGAAGCGGTATCCTGCAATTTATTTCTTGAAAGAATTTTACGAATATAGCTAGCACTTGCAATATTATTTGCTATCTTTAGTTCATCATGTTTTGGACCTAATCTTTCAATCGTAAATGGAACCATACTACTACGAAGCTTTTTTATTGCTTTTAAGTATTCTATTCCTAAAATATTATTAGGAGAAGAAAGTACATTAGCATATCTTCTAATATCATTTAAGTACATCAAAAGTGCATTTTCTCTTGCTTTAGGATAAGAAATACCTTTACTTAGTTCATGGTTTAAAATAGAAATATATTCGGCTGGTTCGCGGTATAAAATTTCAGCAAACTCATTTAATACATCAAGACTTGCCACTTCACTTCCAAAAGAAAAGGTATCCACAATAGAGAGAGAATCTAATACTTTAATAGCTCCTTCTGCAAAATTTTCTGCACTAGATATGCTATAAACAGTAGGGAGTTCTATTACTAAATCTACACCACTTCGTACTGCCATTTCTGCTCTAGACCATTTATCTACAATAGCAGGTTCCCCACGTTGCATAAAATTACCACTCATAACAGCAATCGCATAATTACATCCAGACTGCTTTTTCGATTCCATTAAATGATAAAAATGTCCTTGATGAAAAGGATTATATTCCGCAATAATACCCAAAACCCCAGACATATACTTCCTCCTTCTATTACTGTTTAATGGTATGTACACATTTAAAGTCCGCGTAGGGTATAGTTATAAAAAAATCGAACGGAGCAGGGAGCTCCGCCTAAGACGGAGTGAGATTTTTTTATAACTATGCCCGTACAGGACAAACGTACTTTGAATCCATTAAACAGTAAAATCTTTTTACAAGAATTGTTTTTTGTATAATTTATTGATATAATATCATAAAAGAAAAATTTTGACAAATGGAAGGATAAAAAATGGAAAAAGTAACAATTTATACCGATGGTGCTTGTTCTGGAAATCCAGGTCCGGGTGGATGGGGAGCCATTCTTATGTATCAAGGACATAGTAAAGAAATTTCTGGTGGGAAAAAGGATACTACCAATAATGTTATGGAACTTACTGCTGCAATAGAGGGGCTTAAATTATTAAAATTTCCATGTGAGGTTAGTTTATATAGCGATAGTGCTTATTTAGTAAATGCATTTCAACAAGGTTGGTTAAAAAGTTGGATAAAAAATGGTTGGAAAACTGCTAGTAAAGAACCAGTGAAAAATAAAGAGTTATGGGAACAGTTGTATCATTTTACACAAATACATCGCATTCAATTTATTAAAGTAAAAGGACATAGTGATAACCCATATAATAATAGATGTGATGAATTAGCAAGAAAAGCTATTACAGAGCTATAAAGAGGGGGATTAACATGATTGGATTTTATGCAGGGTCTTTTGATCCATTTACCAATGGACACTTGGCTATTGTAGAAAAGGCAACAAAATGCTTTTCTAAAGTAATTGTAGGAATTGGTGTAAATACAGAAAAAACAAGAAGAATTGATGCATTAGAGATGAAACAAGCCATAGAAAAATCTTTGGAAGAGGCCAACATACAAAATGTAGAAGTGGTTGTGTATCATGGGCTAACAACAGAAGAAGCTCAAAAATATCAATGTGCCTATTTAATCAGAGGACTACGCAATGGTACAGATTATCAGTATGAAGAAACAATTGCAACCATTAATGAAGAACACTCTTCATTAGATACATGCTATTTTAGAGCAGGAAAACTAGGATATCTATCTTCTAGTATGGTAATGGAATTATATACATATGGTAAATCCGTTCAAAAATATGTACCAAAACCAGTGTTGGAAGTATTAGAAAAAAAGAAAGAAAGGAGATAATATTATGAAATTAATAGGTTTAACGGGAACATCAGGAGCAGGAAAAAGTACGGTTAGTAAAATCTTACAAGAAGAATATGGAGCAGAAATTATTGATGCGGATAAAGTGGCAAAACAATTAACAAAAAAAGGTACTCTTTATACCAAGTCCATTATTAGAAGCTTTGGAGATGAAATTTTAGATTGGCAAGGGGAACTAAACCGTAAAAAATTGGCTAATATTATTTATGAAGACGAGAAAAAAAGAGAACAGCTAAATCAGCTTACCTTTATTTATGTGGTAGACGAAATAAAAAGACAAATTAATACGTTACATCATAAAAAAATAATTGTAATTGATGCTCCTTTATTATTTGAAAGCAAATTAAATCAAATTTGTGATTTTGTTATTGCTGTTATTGCAAAGGAAGAACGAAAAATAGAGCGAATTTGTAATAGAGATGGTATCTCTAGAGAAGATGCTATTCGTAGATTACGTGCACAAAAAACAGACGAATTCTTCAAGGAAAACTGTGACTACATCCTAAATAACCAAGAAGAAATAGAGGACTTAAAAGAGCAAATAGCGAACATAAAAATATTACAATAATATTACAAATATTACTTTTTTGTAACAATATTGAACTTGCCGTAAAATTGGAATATAATGTAGAAAACAAAGGGTAATTTGCAGGAAGAGGAAAAGAATGCACATAGGAGGAAATTATGGAAACTTTTGCACAATATATACTTTCCGAGAAAAACCACATACGTAAAATGGAAATTGTATACTATTTACAAATGAAAACAGGGATTTTCTATGATAAATCGGTAGTATTTAAAACAGAGCTTGCAAAACTATTTTTAGACCATATGCATTTAGATGTAGACGAAAACACGGTCCTTACAGCCTGTTTATTATATGCCTGCAAAAAAAGTGATGACCCAACAGATTTAGAAAAAGTAAAATCTTATGCCAAAGATGGAGCAGAGTATTTAGCTACTTTGGGATTTCCTAAACGATTTTGCAAAATTTGCGAAGAAGCAAACCGTTATACGGGTAGTACAAATCGTGAAAAAGAAAGTGATATTTTAGAGCTGGTAGACCAGTTTGGAGGAATGCTATTACATCGTCCAGAAAGAATTGCTTTTAAAATTGATGAAGCAATGGTTCTTTTAGAATACCGAAATCTAAAAGGAAAAAATAACCGTTATTTAGAAAAATTTAAACAATTTATTGAAATAATGGAAAACTTAAAAGTAAATGGGGTAGGAAATGGTCTTATTACCGATTTACAAGAAAGGATGAATGCGGCATGATAACAGAAGAAATGCAAAAAAGCACCATTAAAGCAATTAAAGAAGCAGCAGCAACAGCTGGAATAGAAGAAAGAGCTATGCAAGCAAAAAGGGAAGAGAAACCAAAAGAAGAGATAAATCCAAATGAATTAGTGGCACAAATTAAAGAAGAAATGGAAAAATAAATTACAAAAGAAAAAGAGGTTAATTTACTTAACCTCTTCTATTTGATGGAAAGAAAGGAAACAAACTATGAAAGAAATATTTGCAGATTTACATGTACATATAGGAAGAAGCGAAAACGGAAAACCAATTAAAATTACAGCAGCAAGGTCTTTAAACTTTGCAAACATTGCAAAAGAATGTAGCAATAGAAAAGGAATTCAAGTAGTAGGAATAGTAGATTGTGCCTCTCCTTATGTTATAGAGGACATCGAAAAATTTTTAGAAACAGGAGAAGCCTATGAAATACCAGATGGCGGAATTATTTACCAAGATAAGGTATGTATTTTATTAGGTAGTGAAATTGAAACTTCAGAAAAAAGAGAAGATGGAAAAACAGGAACAGCACATAGTGTATGTTTCTTCCCAAGATTAGAAGATATAAAAAATTTTTCTAGAGAAATGTCGCATCATATTCGTAATATGACGCTTAGTACACAAAGAGCAGATATATCTGCATACACCTTACTAGACATTGTGGAAAAATATCATGGCTTTTTAATGCCTGCCCATGTATTTACACCGCATAAAAGCTTTTATGGCAATTGTACGGATAGACTGGAAAAAATCTTTAAAGAAAAATATTCTCGTATTTTTGCTATAGAATTAGGACTAAGTTCCGATACTTTTTTAGCAGACGAAATTTCAGAATTAGAAAATAAAACTTTTGTTACCAATTCGGATGCTCATTCTCTTCCTAAAATAGCAAGAGAATACAATAAAATGCTGCTAGAAGATATTAGTTTTGAAGAAGTAAAAAAAGCATTAAAAGGCGAAGATGGCAGAAAGATTTTAGTAAATTATGGACTAGACCCTAAACTTGGTAAATATCATAGAACCTACTGCGAGGTATGTAATAAAAATATTGTGGGAGAACCACCAGTAACTACTTGTGACACTTGTGATAGTAGAAATATTACAATGGGAGTGTATGACCGTATTGAGCAAATAAAAGATAAAAAAGAAACGCAGAGCCCAGAAAATAGACCACCTTATATTTACCAGATACCACTAAACTTTATTCCAGGTGTAGGTGGAAAAACAATAGAAAAACTATTAGACCATTTTACAACAGAGATGACCATTTTACATCGTGTTTCTAAAGATGATATAGAAGCAGTAGTAGGAGAAAAAACAGCAAACCTGGTAATACAAGCAAGAAGTGGCAAAATGCGTATACAAGCCGGTGGAGGCGGAGTATATGGAAAAGTTTGTGCAAAAGAAGCATAAAAGAAAATAGAAAATATAGTTCTAAAACTTCTGTTATGGAATAGACATTATGTAGAAACAAAAAACAGGAGGATATCCATGAGAGAAGAACCCAAGACAAGAAAAAGATTAAAAAACATAATAGGAGACCATATTATACACCATTTAAGACGTTATACGATTGTTGTTTTATTACTTTTTATTGGCATTATTTTAGGCGTTATTTTTGTTAATAACCTAGCAGATGAGCAGAAAGTAGAAATAGAAAATTACTTAACTACCTTTATTACTTCTTTAAAAGAAGGAGGAAGCATTGATAAAATTGGCTTGCTTTTGGATTCTTTGAAAAACAATATTGGTATTGGTATTTTACTATGGTTTCTAGGATGTACAGTAATTGGAATTCCTATTTTATATCTTGTTATTGCTTTTCGAGGTTTTTGCTTGGGGTATACAATTTCTACAGTTATTGCTATATTAGGAACAGGAAAAGGAAGCTTGCTAATTGCGTCTAGTATGTTACTACAAAATATTTTCTTTATCCCATGCATCTTAGCTTTAGGGGTAAGTGGAATGAAATTGTATGAATCCATCATGAAAGACAAAAGAAGAGAAAAGATAAAGCTGGAAATTGTGCGACATACCTTATTTTCTCTTATTATGATAATGCTCTTGGCATTATCATCTGTAGTAGAAGTATATGGCTCTACAAATTTATTACAATTTTTGATAAAATATATATAAATTTTTAAGAAAAACTCTTTACAATTTACGGCGAATTTGATATAACATAGTTGTTAATTTATGTTAAGTATTAAAAGAAATTGGTTTTGCATTACCATCCAAAAATGCAAAATTTCTAGGAATAAGGGGAGCAAAAATGGAAAAACAAATTAAACTTTTTTTAGAATTTATTCAAAATGAGAAAAAACTATCTGATAACACATTACAATCCTACCGAAGAGATATTTTACAATACGAAGATTATGTAGAAAAAAATAGATTAAATTATGCCAAAGTAAAAGAAGACGATATTAGAAAATATCTAGAATACCTTCATGGTATTGGCAAAAAAACATCTACTATTTCTAGAAGTTTAGCTTCTATTCGCTCTTTTTACCAATTTTTATTAAGAGTAAGAAAAATTAAAAAAGACCCAACCGAAAAAATTGAATCACCAAAAATAGAAAAAAAGGCACCAAGCGTATTAACCGCTAAAGAAGTAGAATTATTGCTAGAACAACCAAAAGATATAGATTTAAAAGGAACACGTGACAAAGCAATGCTAGAATTTGCTTATGCAACAGGAATGCGTGTAACAGAAATTATTTCTCTTAACATAGATGATGTTAATTTAGAAGAAGGATATGTTGTTTGCAAAAACGGGAACAAACAACGTAATATTCCATTAGGAACCATTTCGTTAAATGCTTTAAAAGAATATATTACAGACGCAAGAAAAGTAATGATAAAAAATGAAAAAGAACAGTCTTTATTTGTCAATGTTAATGGCGGAAGATTAACAAGACAAGGATTTTGGAAAATAGTAAAGTACTACAAAGAACAAGCACACATTGAAAAAGATATTACTCCACATGTATTAAGACATTCTTTTGCCACTCATTTATTACAAAATGGAGCAGATTTAAAATCCATTCAAACCATGCTGGGACATTCTGATATATCTTCTACACAAGTATATATGCAATTCCAAGATGAAGGATTAAAAAATACATATCGTAAAGCACATCCTAGAGCGTAGATTTTGGAGAAAATCTTTAAAAAGATAGCCTACCACAAAGTAGACTGTCTTTTTTTTAGGATATAGCAAATTTTGGTAGATATTTTTTATTTAATATGATATAATCCAAAAAAAGAGAATGGAAAGGATAAAAATGAAAAAAGTAAGCGTTGTAATTCCGGTATATAATAAAGAAAAATATCTAAGAAGATGCTTAGACTCTTTGCTAAAGCAAACACTACAAGAAATAGAAGTGCTTGTAATAAATGACGGTTCAACAGATGGTAGCGAAGATATTATAAAAGAATATGTACAAAAATATCCAGAAAAAATATATGGCTTTAGCAAACCCAATGGTGGCCTTTCCGATACAAGGAACTTTGGAATCGCAAAAGCACACGGAGAATATATAGCCTTTATTGATAGCGATGATTTTGTACTAGAAACGATGTTAGAAGAAATGTATCAAAAAGCAAAAGAAAAAGATTTTGATGTAGTAGCTTGTAATGTCATGTTAGTTTACCCAGACAAAAAGCTAGAAGTAGAAACAGGAGTAACAGAAGGTATTTCCCTTACTTTAGAAGAAAAGAAAAGGATTTTATTAGAATCTTATCCTATTGTATGTAACAAGCTATACCGTACACAAATGTTACAAGACAAAGTGTTTTTCAAAAAAAATATCTGGTTTGAAGATGTTGTCTTCATGTTTGACGTAGTACCAAATCTTTCTAGCATAGGAGTAGTAGAAAAACCGTTTTATCAATATATTCAAAATACAGATTCTATTACCCATACCTATAATGAAAAATTATATGATTTTATCTACAATATGGATGGCATTATTGAACAATATAAAGCACGAGGAATTTATGAAGAATATAGAGATGTCATTGAGTATGCTTATGTACGATACAGTTATGCAACATTTATTAAACGATTGGCAAAGGGAAAATGCAAAAAGGAGTTTTGGAAAGGAGTAAAATTTGCTCGTAAAAAAGTACAGCAAAAATTTCCAAATTATAGGCAAAATAAATATATGTTAGAAAAGACAAATAAGAATTGGTATTTAAGACATTTTAACCCATGTGTTGCGAATATTATTTATTATGTAGAAAGAAATAAGATGAATTAAATTTCCATAAATTGAAATTGACAAAACTTGTAGAAAAAGCTAGAATAAAATAGGTGATAACAAATGAAACAGAAATATATTAAAGTTTTTATATTACTTTGGATGGTAGCTATTTTGTTATTGTTTTTGTATTCTAATAAACTGACAAAAGAAGTTAGCTATGCGGTAGAAAATCAAGAGACACAAAAAAGAAATACCTATACAGAGCCAAATGCTATTTTTCCAGATGTAGAAACAATAATAGAGCAAAATACAAAAGAAGCAACAGCTAGAAGACAAGAAATTGTAAAAGAAGAAATGGACTTAGAATATATTACAAAGTATCAGACAAATCCAGACTTACCAAAGGATACCATACGTGTTATTCAAGAGGGAAATGTAGGAAGTATGCAAAAAATTATTCAAAAAGAATATATAGAAGATGAATTGGTAAAGGAAGAACAAATAGGGACTGTTGTTCTAAAACCTGCTATTCCGAAAATGGTAGAAATAGGAACTGGTAGCCGTAAAAAAGCACAATCCATTAAGGTGGGAGATACCGTATATGTTACTTCGGAGTTATTAAGCATTAGAGAAAAGCCAGAAGAAACAGCGGAAAAAATTATTACACTTTCTAAAAATGATGCCGTAACTGTAATAGAATTAGGAGATACTTTTTATCAAGTAGCTTATCAAAATTTTGTAGGATATGCTCAAAAAGATTGTTTTACCTTAGAAAAAGAAATGGACCAAGAACAAGAAGAATATAGTTGGCAAGGAAGTAAAACAGCACAAGAATTACTACAAAATTTAAGCAAGGATATGCCACTAAATCAGCCAAGTGGACTATCCATAGAGCAGTTTCAAGAAATATTAACAGATAGTAGAGATACCAATAACGTATTTGCAGAAAATGCAGAGTATTTTTATTATATAGAACAAGAATATCATATAAATGGAGTATTTGTAGCAGCAGTGGCTATTCATGAAAGTGGATGGGGAACCTCAGCACTTTCTCAGAGAACAAAAAATCTTTTTGGGTATGGTGCTTATGACAGAAACCCAGGAGAAAATGCCTATACTTTTGATACATATGCAGAAAGTATTGATTTACTAGCAAGAGTATTTTCTAAATATTATATCAATCCAAAAGGAACTTCTATTTATGGAGGAGAAACAGCAGTGGCAAGCCATTACTATGGCTCTACAGTAGAGGCAGTAAATACAGATTATGCAAGTGATAAAGGATGGGCAAATAAGGTATATCAAATTATGAGCAATTTATATCATAAACTTTCGTAAATATAGGAGAAGAAAATGTTGTTTGAAAATAAAAAAACAAGAGTTTTGGCTTTCGTAGGGCCCTCTGGAACAGGAAAAAGTTACCGTGCACAAATGGTGGCAAATGAAAATAATATTAATTATATTATTGATGACGGATTGTTAATAAAAGGCAATGAAGTAATTGCAGGGGTATCTGCTAAAAAAGCACCTACCAAAATTGAAACAGTAAAACAAGCATTGTTTTTGCAACCAGAAAAAAGAGAAGCTGTAAAAAAAGCAATACGAAAAAATAAACCAGAAGCTATTTTAATTTTAGGAACATCCGACAAAATGGTAAAAGAAATTGCTTCTAACTTAGGATTGCCAGAAATTGAAAGGATTATATATATTAACGAAGTAGCAACAGAAGCAGAAATGGAAACGGCAAGAAGAATACGTGTAACACAAGGAAAACATGTAATACCGGTTCCTACTTTTGAAATCAAAAAGGACTTTTCAGGCTATATTTTAGATCCACTACAAATATTTCGTTTTAGAAGTGGTAGCAAACCATATATTTCAGAAAAATCTATTATTCGACCTACTTTTAGCTATTTAGGTAATTTTACCATTTCTGATACGGTATTTAGACAAATGATAGAATATGTAGCACAAAAGCTACCGGCTATTTATCGTGTACTAAAAGTACGTATTGAAAATTATGGCGAAGGACCATATATCTACATGGAAGTATCAGTGGTGTTTGGAAATAATGTAGTAACGGTATTAAAAGAATTTCGCAATCGATGTGTAAAAGAAATAGAAAATGCAACAACCATGAATGTACAAAAAATAGAAGTAGTAGCAAAAGAAATATATGTACCCAAAAAAGAAGAAAAGAAATAGAGGAGGTAGGTCGAATGTCTTTTATTGTAGCAATTGATGGACCAGCAGGTACAGGGAAAGGGACTATTACTAAATTATTAGCAGAAAAATTAAATCTAATTACAGTAGATACGGGAGCAACCTATCGTTGTGTTACCCTTGCAATGCTTAAACAACATATTTCACTGGAAGAGGCAGACAAGATAACAAAACTATTAGAAAATATACAGATAGAGTTTAAAAAAATAGATGGTAAAGACAGGGTGTTTTTAAATGGAAAAGATGTTACTATGGAAATTCGCAGTAAAGAAGTAACCGATTTTGTATCACAAGTATCTAGCTTAATCTGTGTAAGATTAAAAATGGTAGAACTACAACGTAAGATGGCACAAGGGAAAGATGTTATTATGGAAGGTAGAGATATTGGAACCTACGTGTTTCCTAATGCAAATGTTAAATTCTATATTGATGCCGATGTAGAAGAAAGAGCTAAAAGAAGAGTGGAACAAAACAAGCAAAAAGGAATCCAAACATCTTATGAAGAGGTACTAGCAAATTTAAAATTTAGAGACCAAAATGATAAGCAAAAAGAAATGGGAGCTCTTAAAGTAGCAGAAGATGCTATTGTAATTGATACTACGCATATGTCCATAGAGGAAGAAATGCAAATGATGTTACCAATCATACAAAAAAGAAGGAGTGAAAATTGTGAATAAAGAGAAACAGGAAGAAGCAGTTCTTACTAAGGAAGAAAAAAGAAGACAAAAAATTTATTCTATCCGAAAAGAAACCAAATGGAAGGCGTTTGTTCGCTGTATTATTAAGAATTTAATTAAAGGATTTTATCATATTGTTTTTCGTATACAAGTAACAGGAGAACCTGTTCCGGAAAAAGGAGCTTATATTATTTGCGCAAACCATATTAACTATTGTGATGCAGTAGCGGTAGTTATTATGAATAAAAGAAGAGTATATTTTATTGCAAAAGAAGATTTGTTTCATCATCGTTTTTTAAATTGGATTGCCCATGTATTTGATGTAATCCCAGTAAAAAGAGGAAAACAAGACATAGAATCGATGAAACGTTCTTTGGCTGTTTTAAAAAATGGTGAAATATTAGGACTTTTCCCAGAAGGGACAAGAAAAGGAATCCAAAAAAACGGTAAAATAAAAAATGGTGCAGCTTTTATGGCAGTAAGAACAGGAGTACCCGTAATTCCACTTGGTATACAAGGAACTTTTAAACCATTTCATAAAACTACATTGAACTATGGAAAACCATTAGATTTTAGTAAATGTCAAAGTAAAACGCCAGATAAAGAAGTATTAGAAGAAGTATCCAATACCATCATGAATCATATTATTATGTTGACAAATGAAAAAAAGTAAGATATAATTAAAGGCGTTTTAAGAAAAACGTCTTTTTTTAAAGATGTTAGAAAAGAAAAGGTGAAAAGAATGGAAAATAAAGAACAAGAAATGAGTTTTGAAGAGTTATTTGCAAACTCCATTAAAGAAGATAAAAAATTAGGAAAAACAGTAACAGGTACTGTAATTGAAATCAATCGCAAAGGCGAAATTATTGTAGACTTAAACTATAAAGCAGATGGAATTGTCCCAAAAGAAGAACAAGTAGAAGGAAAAGAATTTAAAGTGGGAGATACCATTTGTTGTGATGTTGTAAAAATGAATGATGGTTTTGGTAGTGTATTATTATCTTACCGTAGATTTATGCAACGAAATGCTAAAAAAGAATTAGAACAAAAAATAGAACAAAATGAAATAATAGAAGCAAAAGTAACAGAAGTAACAGATAAAGGATTTGTAACTATGTGGGAAGGAATTCGTATATTTATCCCACTTTCTCTTACTGGATTAAATAGAGGAGAAGATGCAAAACAGTATTTAGGAAAAGTAGTACGTTTTCGCATTATTGAACACGACTGGAAAACAAGAAGAGTAATAGGTTCTATGAAATCCGTTTTAGAAGAAGAAAAAGAAAAACAAGAAAAAGAATTTTGGGATACTGTAGAAATAGGAAAAGAATATAAAGGAATTGTAAACAGCATGAGTAGTTATGGAGCATTTGTAGAAATAGGACCAGTAAAAGGTTTATTACATATTTCAGAAATGGCATGGGGAAGGAATGAAAAACCAGAAGATATTTTAAGCCAAGGACAAGAAATAAAAGTACGTATTAAAGCATTAGACAAAGACAACAAACGTCTTATGCTTACCTTTGAAGGAAAAGGGCCAGACCCATGGGGGACCATAGAAGAAAAGTACCATGTAGGAGATATTGTAAGAGCTAAAATTGTAAAATTAATGCCATTTGGAGCATTTGCAGAAATAGAAAAGGGAATAGAAGGCTTAATTCATATTTCTCAAATTACAGAAAAAAGAATTTCAAAACCAGAAGAAGTATTACAAGAGGGAAATATGGTAAATGTAAAAATTATAGAATTAGACAAAGAAAATAAAAAGTTAGAACTTTCTATGAAGGAATTAGAAGGCACATCTAACGAGTATAAAGAATAAAACAATAGGAATAGAAATAGGGGTAATGAAAATGAATAACAAAAACATTAGAAATGTAGCAATTATTGCACACGTAGACCATGGAAAAACAACATTAGTAGATGCGATGTTAAAACAAAGTCACGTGTTCAGAGAAAACGAACAAGTACAAGAAAGAGTAATGGATTCCAATGACTTGGAAAAAGAAAGAGGAATTACCATTCTTTCTAAAAATACATCTGTTATGTATAATGGGGTTAAAATTAATATTGTAGATACACCAGGACATGCTGACTTTGGAGGAGAAGTAGAAAGAGTATTAAAAATGGTAGATGGAGTAGTACTTTTGGCGGATGCTTTTGAGGGTGTTATGCCACAAACCAGAGAAGTACTAAAAAAATCTCTAGCATTAAACTTAAAACCAATTGTAGTTATTAATAAAATAGATAGACCAGGTGCAACACCACTAAAAGTAGTAGATGAGATATTAGATTTATTTATCGATCTAAACGCTACAGATGAACAATTAGAATTTCCTGTTGTATATGCTTCTGGAAAAAATGGATATGCCAAAATGAGTCTAGAAGAAGAATCTACTGACTTAACTTGTTTATTTGATACTATTATTAATAGTATTAATCCACCAGAATGTGAATTAGAAGGACCAGCACAAATGCTTGTTTCTAATATTGACTACGATGACTACTTAGGTAGAATTGGTGTAGGAAGAATTGAAAGAGGAACCATAAAAGCGGGAATGACTGTTGCTATTTGTAAGAAAGAAGATAAAGTGATTACGGGGAAAATAGCAAAACTATACACCTATGAAGGACTAAAAAAAGTAGAAAAAGAAGAAGTAGGAGCAGGAGATATTATTTCTTTTGCGGGAATTAGTGATTTAAATATAGGAGATACTATTTGTGATCCAGAACATATAGAAAAAATACCATTTGTAGATATAGATGAACCTACCGTTTCTATGACATTTAGTGTAAATGATGGACCTTTTGCAGGAAAAGAAGGACAATTTGTAACTTCTAGACACTTAAGAGACCGTTTATTTAAAGAATTAGAAAGAAATGTAAGCTTACGAGTAAAAGAAACAGACAGAGCAGAAAGCTTTGAGGTATCTGGACGTGGAGAATTACATTTATCTGTATTAATAGAAACCATGAGAAGAGAAGGATTTGAACTTTTAGTTTCTAGACCAAAAGTTATTTTTAAAGAAATAGATGGTGTAAAATGTGAGCCAATGGAAAAATTAGTAGTAAATGTACCGGAAGATTGCATTGGAAATGTTATTGAAAAACTAGGTAGAAGAAAAGGCGAAATGGTAAATATGGAACCAGCAGAAGCCGGTCATACCAAAGTAGAATTCAAAATTCCAGCAAGAGGATTAATTGGTTACCGTACCGAATTTATGACAGACACCAAAGGAAATGGAACCATGAACAGTGTTTTTGATGGATACGAGCCATATAAAGGAGAAATTCAATCAAGAACAAGAGGAACCATTGTAGCATTTGAACAAGGAACATCCATAACCTATGGATTATACAATGCACAAGAAAGAGGAGAACTATTCATTGGACCTGGAGTAGAAGTATATGAAGGAATGATAGTAGGACTAAATTCTAGAAACGAAGATATTTCTATAAATGTTTGTAAAGAAAAACATTTAACTAACACAAGAGCATCTGGTTCAGATGATGCACTTCGTTTAGTACCACCAATCGAATTCTCACTAGAAAAAGCAATTGAATTTATTGCAGACGATGAACTAGTAGAAGTTACCCCAAAGAATATTCGTTTAAGAAAGAAAATATTAGATACCAAAACAAGAGAAAGAATGGCAAACAGAGCAAAGAAAAATTAAAAGAAAAGGACTCTTAAACTAAGAGTCCTTAAAATTATAGAATAAAAAAGTCTATTAAAAAACCACTTCATCAACAGAAGTGGTTTTTTGATTTTTATAAATCATATCCAGTTTTCTTAATAATCTTGTTACTAATTCGTTTTACTGTATCAGATGGTTCATAATTTTCTTCTCCAAATAGTTCTTTATGTAATCTTTTTACATTTTCCTCTAATGTAACAGGAACACCGTACCATAAATCTAAAGTAATTCCTTTTGTTACATAAGGCCAGCCATAACTTTCACCTACATGGTAAGACATAACATCTGGTATTAAAGCAAGAATCTCGCCTGTACTGATATTGGTACGAATATGTGGCAATACAGTATCTGCTAAAGAATTTAGCTCACCAATACTTAATGTTTGTGCTTTTTCAAATACTGCTGTTAAAACATCTCTCATACGTTCGGTACGTTTGTAATCGCTATCAATTTTACGAATTCTAGCAAAAGCAAGAGCTTGTTCTCCGTTTAAAGTATAGGTTCCAGCAGAACTAATTCCAGGAACTTGTGTAGCTTCTGCAGAAGTTAATTGCATCTTAATTCCACCTACAGCATCTACAACAGTTTTTACGGTATCAAAGTTTACGGTTACATATTCTGTAATATTCAAGTCTAAGTTTTTATTAATACTACTTAATGCAAGTTGAGGTCCACCATAAGCATAAGCATGTGTAATTTTAGTTAAATCATCTTCTACCTCTAAGTAAGTATCACGATAGATGGAGAGTAATCTTACATCTTTTGTTTGCTCATTAATACTTACTATAATAATACAGTCACTTCTAGAACCACTGAAAGTATCTGTTCTTGCATCCAATCCGAACAATGCAATATTACGATAACCAGAAAGTTGTTCTTCTACACCGGTATTTACTTCAATATCTTCCGCAGTAAGTTCTGCATCGTAATCTACTTTACCTAATTTATCGGTAATATACCAATAACCAGCAGCTACGATTCCTCCAAAGATAATTAACAGTACAAGAAGTATTATTAGAAATACTTTTAAAAATACAGATTTTTTTGTTTTTGGTTTTTTCCTACTCAAATTACTCCCTCTTTCTTTTAAAAAATCATATTACCTATTATATACATGAAAAGAGAAAAAGTAAAGATAAAAAAGAAAAAATTAAGAAGAAAAATAGATAAAAAAGATGTTGAAATGTGTATAAAAATGATATATAATAAATTCGAGATAAATTTTTAAGGACATTAATAAAGGAAACCATCTGATTTGAAAAGAATTAGAAAATTTAAAGAAATAAAAATATAGGGGGGAATAGAATTCACATGGAAAAGAAAATTTTTTTAGCATCACCACATATGTCAAAAGAGGGATATGAACAAGAATTTATAAAAGAAGCATTTGATACTAACTGGATAGCACCACTTGGAGAAAATGTAAATAAGTTTGAAGAAGAAATTGCTAATTATGTAGGAACAAAACATGCTGCTGCATTATCTTCTGGAACTGCTGCCATTCATATGGCACTTAAAGCATTAGACGTAAAACAAGGAGACATTGTGTTTTGTTCATCTCTTACTTTTTCTGCAACTGCTAATCCAATTATATATCAGAATGCTACTCCAGTTTTTATAGATAGTGAAAAGGAAACATGGAATATGGATCCAAAAGCATTGGAAAAAGCTTTTGAGAAATATCCAAATCCAAAAGCTGTAATTGTAGTACATTTATATGGAACACCAGCTAAAATGGATGAAATAATGGAAATATGTAATGCACATAATGTTCCACTAATAGAAGATGCTGCAGAAAGTTTAGGTTCTACCTATAGAAACAAGCAAACAGGAACGTTTGGAAAATATGGAATTTTTTCATTTAACGGAAATAAAATTATTACTACAAGTGGAGGCGGAATGCTTGTTTCTGAAAATGCAGAGAAAATTCAAAAAGTACGTTTTTGGTCAACGCAGGCTAGAGAAAAAGCAAGACATTACGAACATAAAGAAATAGGATATAACTATAGAATGAGTAATATAGTTGCTGGAATAGGAAGGGGTCAACTTAAGGTACTAGATGAAAGAATTAAGGAAAAAACAGAAATATATAATCAATATAAAGAAGCTTTTGCAACGATAACGGACATTAAAATGCAACCAGTACCAGTTAATACAGTTCCAAATCATTGGTTATCTGTTATAACAATAGATAAACAATCTAAGGTAAAGCCATTAGATATTATAGAAAAACTAGAAAAAGAGAATATAGAAACAAGACCTGTATGGAAACCAATGGATTTACAACCAGTATTTAAAGAATATGATTTTATTACAGCTTCTATAGATAATCAATCTGTTGGAAAAGAGTTATTTGAAACAGGAGTATGCTTGCCAAGCGATACAAAAATGACGAAAGAAGAACAAGATGTTGTAATACAGAACATAAAGGAATTATTTGAATGTAACTAAAAGTATTGTGTACTAAATTTAAAACTGATATTAGAAGATACAATGCTTTAGTTGATGTGGGAGTTTATCATGTATGAGAAAAAGATAAAACGTCTTTTAGATTTCGTTTTGAGTCTATTAGCGTTAATAATATTATCACCAATCATGTTTATTATATACATATTAGTAAGGATAAAATTGGGAAAACCAGTTATTTTTAAACAGGAAAGACCTGGAAAGAACGAAAAAATTTTTACACTATATAAATTTAGAACAATGACAGACAAAAGAAATGAAGAGGGGGAATTATTGCTAGACCAAGAAAGGATTACTAAATTTGGAAAGATTTTGCGCAATACAAGTCTAGACGAACTGCCAGAGCTTATCAATATCATAAAAGGAGACATGAGTATAGTTGGACCTAGACCGTTAGCAACAAAATATTTACCATATTATAACGAAAAAGAAAAACATAGACATGATGTGAGACCAGGATTGACAGGATTGGCCCAAATAAATGGTAGAAATGCCCTGAATTGGGAGCAAAGATTTGAATATGACTTAAAATATATTCATCATATAAGTTTTATAAATGATTGTAAGATAATTGTAAAAACAATTAAAAAGGTTTTAAAAAAGGAAGATATTATTACTAGAGGAACAGGTAAAAATGTAGATTTTAACGTATATAGGCAACAGCAATGGGATAAGGAAAAGGAGAATATGTATTAATGAATATTAGAGGAAATAAAGTCTTATTAAGAGCTATAGAATTTGAAGATATGGAATTTTTAAGGAACATGTTAAATGATGAAGAAATGGAACATAATGTAGTAGGGTGGAGTTTTCCGGTTTCAAAATATGAACAACAAAAATGGTTCGAAAATCAGATTCAAAATAAAGTTAATATTAGGTTTATCATTGAAGTGGATGGAAAACCAATAGGACTTGCAACATTAACAAATATTGATTGGAAAAATAGAAAAGCATGTCATGGAATAAAACTATACAGCAATGAAGTAAAGGGAAAAGGATATGGAACCGATGCTGTTTTTGCTGTTATGAAATATGCATTTGAAGAGCTACAGCTAAATAGACTGTATAGTACAATACTAGATTATAATGTAGCATCAAGAAATTTATATAAAAAATGTGGCTGGAAAGAAGAAGGAGTTATTAGAGACTCTGTCTATAAAAAGAATCACTTCAATAATGAAATAATGATTGGTATATTAAAACAAGAATATCAAGAAAAATGGAAGGAATAAAATGGAAATTGGTAGTGAATATTGGCTAGAAAAATATAATGCAGATGAGAGTATACATAACATCGTAGAAAAAGACAATATGGTATTACTGATGTCGGGAAGAACTGCTATAGACTTAGCATTGGACATTATTAATAAGAATAATGAAATAAGAAAAATTTACATGCCATCTTATTGTTGTGAATCCATGCTGATAGCATTTAAAGAAAGAAATATGCAGATAGATTTTTATGATGTAGAATATAAAAACGGGAATTTAGTATATGATATTAACTTACAAGAAGATTGTGACCTATTTTTTGCCATGAATTATTTTGGTTTTAGTAATTATAATATGGATTTCTACATTGAAAATTACAAAAGAAAAGGCTGTATTGTTATAGAGGATAGTACTCATAGTCTCCTTTCGCAGAGGAAATATAATAAACATTCAGATGTTGTTATTGCCAGCTTGCGAAAATGGTTCCCTATTATAAGCGGAGGGCTATTAATTATAAATAATGAGGAATGTTCGCAGGACATAAAAGAAAAGAAGAAAAAATTGATAAATAACAAGGAATATATTGAACTAAAAAAAATGGCAATGGAGAAAAAAAGAGAATATATTCACAATAAAACTATATCTAAGGAGATATTTTTGGGCAAATTTAAAGAGGCAGATAAAATATTGAAAGATAAATACCAATATTGCAAGATAGATGAAGTTTCCCAAAATATATTGGAACATATAGATATTAATAGAATTGTTGATTCACGAATAAAAAATGTGAAGATGATTTATAGTTATTTAAGAGAACAAAGCCAAATAGGTTTTTTAGACAAAATAGATTTTAGTAAGGACTGTCCTCTTTTTGTTCCGATTTTTCTAAAAAACGAAAAAAGAGAGGAAATAAGAAAAAAACTGATATGCAATAACGTTTTTTGTCCGATACATTGGCCGGTGCCGGCAGATATAAAAGAAGAAAGCCAAAAGAAAATATATTATAATGAATTATCACTTATTTGTGATCAAAGATATTCTGTACAAGAAATTCAAGATTATATGAATTTAATAAAAAACGAGGAATGAAGATGAAAAAAGATATATATTTTGAAGAAAATTATGGTAAACTATATGAAAAGATAGAAAAAGGCAAAGCAAAAATTTTTAAATATGAAGATGAAAATGGATTGATAACAAACCAGTTTTTAATAAGAGAGATTCCTATTACAATAGATAATCATAGTTATTTTGACATAGTAACGCCATATGGATATGGTGGTCCTATTATAGAAAAATGCAATAAGAAATCACAATTATTAATAAATTATAAAGAGGCTTTTGAAAAATATTGCCAAGAAAATAAAATAGTTAGTGAATTTATAAGATTTCACCCGATTATCAACAATGCGTGTGATTTTAAAGACATTTATGACGTGGTTTATTTAAGAAAAACATTGGGAACAAATTTAGAATATGAAGATCCATGCTTTGAGGAGTTTAGTAAAAGTTGTAGGAAAAGTATAAGACGTTGTATAAATAAAGGAATTACATATGTGGTAAATGTTGCACCAAAAGATATTTCTAAATTTAAGGAGATTTATTATTCTACGATGGATAGAAATAATGCTGCTGATTATTATTATTTCCAAGATGAATATTTTAACAATATATTAAAATATTTTCCACAAAATATAATTACAGTAGAAGCAATTTATGAAGAAAAAACAATTGCTATGGGGCTGTATTTTATTTATAACAAAATCCTACATACTCACTTGTCCGGAACTTTAAGTGAATACTTACATTTGTCACCAGCATATATGCTACGATATGGTGCAACCCTGTGGGCAAAAGAAAATGGATACAAATTAATGCATCATGGAGGAGGACGAACCAATTTAGAAACAGATAGTTTGTATCTATTTAAAAAGAATTTTTCTCAAAAAACAGAATTTGATTTTTATATTGGTAAGAAAATTTGGAATAAAGAAATATATGAAAGATTGTGTCAGCAGAAGCATGTGACAGATGATGGAAGCTTTTTCCCAGCATATAGAAAATAAGATTTATATAATACTATTATACAGGACATAAAAATAATGAGAAGGAGTAAACATGAATAAAATTATTATTATTACACAATATACATCTATTACAGCAGGGAGAGATTGTAGCAGATTTGGCTATATAGCTAAAATATTAGCTAACCATAACTATAATGTAGAAATAATTTCAACTGACTTTTTTCATAAAACAAAAAAGCATAGAGTACTGGAAGAAGATATTATTTCAAAATTAGGATATAAGGTAACATTATTACAAGAACCAGGATATAAAAAGAATGTTTCTTTAAGAAGATTTTATAGTCATTGGAAATTATCTAAAAATTTAAAAAAATATCTAGATAAAATGGAAGAAAAACCAGATATGATATACTGTGCAATCCCATCATTAGACGTAGCAAAAGTAGCTGCACGTTATGCTCAAAAAAACAATATTCGATTTATTATAGATGTACAGGATTTATGGCCAGAAGCATTTAAAATGGTATTTCATGTTCCTATAATAAGTAATCTAATATTTTTCCCAATGAAACGAGAAGCAAATTATATATATTGCCAAGCAGACGATATAATTGCAGTATCTGAAACTTATGCTAATAGGGCTAGTATGGTAAATAAAAAGTACAAAAACAAATTAAGCGTATATTTAGGAACAGATTTAGATTATTTTGATCAATGTAAAGATGCAAATCAAATTGCTAACAGTGAGGATATTGTAAGGTTGGTTTACATTGGTACGCTAGGTCATAGTTATGATATTCCTACAGTGATAGATGCTCTTAAAATTTTAGAAAATAGAGGAATCACTAATCTCGAATTACTGGTAATGGGAGATGGACCTCTTAAAGAGAAATTTGAAAGTTATGCGTTACAAAATAAAGCAAATGTAATATTCACAGGTAGACTAAATTATGCGAATATGGTAGAAAAACTTTGCAAATGTGATATTGCTATTAATCCGATTGCAAAAGGAGCAGCACAGAGTATTATTAATAAAGTTGGTGATTATGCAGCTGCACGGACTACCAGTGGTAAATTCACAAGAATGTGAAGAATATAAAAAGGTTGTACAAGAATGGCAAATAGGTCTAAATTGCAAAAATAAAGATAGTGTGGATATGGCAGAAAAAATATATGAATTATACAAAAATAAAGAAAAAAGATTGCAGATGGGAAAAAATAATAGAAAATTAGCGGAAGAAAAATTTGACAGAAAAGTAACTTATAATAAAATAATAAATGTGATAGAAAACAAGAACTAGTTTTAAGGAGAAAAAAATTGAAAGTACAAGTATTGGCATCTATTATGAATGAGCCGAAGAATAGAATAAAACAAGTAATCGAGAGAATGCACATTGCGTCCGATGCAATTATTATTAATCAATGTGAGAGAAATGATGTTGAAGAATATACACTAAATGATACATATAAAATAAAGATGTTATCTTTTCAAGAGAAAGGCGTTGGGTTAAGCAGAAACAATGCATTAATGAGATCTGATGCAGATATTGTGATATTTGCAGATAATGATGTAGTGTATGTTGACGATTATGTATCTATGGTACAAGAAGAATTTGAGAAACAAAAAGATGCTGATATGATAGTATTCCGTGTACCTAAAATAGAAGAAAAAGCAAAAGAAACAACAGAAAAAAATAAAAGAGTAAGATTATATAATTGCCTTAAATATGGTGCTGTTAGATTTGCAGTAAAGAGAGAAAGTATAAACAAAAAAAATATTTATTTTTCCTTATTATTTGGTGGAGGAACTACTTATGGAAGTGGCGAAGATAGCATATTTATTACAGAATGTATTCGAAAGGGACTAAAAGTATATCATAGTAATAAAATTTTAGGTTACTTAATGCCAAATGAATCTACATGGTTTAAAGGATATAATGAAAAATTTTTTATAGATAAAGGAGCACTATTCCAGTGTTTGTTTCCTCGTTTTTCTACTTTAATGTCTTTACAGTTTATTATGAGACACAAAAATTTTACAGCAGATGGGATTAATGCATTATACGCATTAAAATTAATGAATAAAGGAAAAAAAATATGGAAAGGAAAAATGAAATATGACTAATATAGTTGTTGGTATCCCAAAGTTTATAGAAAAAATAAATTTGTATATTCGAAAACTTAATATACAAATAAAAGGACGACATATAAAACATTATAAAAACATGACGGAAGAGATTAATGGCCTATTAGTAGCTCTTTTTTTATCAACAGGAATAATAGGCTGGATTATACCAATAAATAATATTAGTGTGTTGTGCACTATTTTAATTACGTGTATATATATCCTGAACAATGGAACTAAAAATATTCTTTCTAAAGATAAATTTGTATTTATTATTTGTGTTTTTGTTTGGTTTATACTTTCTACTTTCAATAAGAATGTATACTTAGATACTTGGGGAAAGTATTTATTATATTTCATTGTATTTGGAATAACAGCTTTTATTATAACGGAAAAGACATTTAATAAAAATGCAGTATATAAATATATTATGTTATTATCTTTTCTTGCCCTGCCATATATGATTAGCAAACAATTTTTTATGAATCATTCTTATAAAAATCCAGAGCAATCTGTAGAAATAATGATAATGTCTTATACTATTATCCCTATTATATTAGCCTGCTTTCAAGTGATAAGTAGTAAAGAATTTAAAAAGGGATATAGAATAGTAGCAATTATACCTTTTATTATATACATGTTTTTGATTATTTCAAAATCTTCTAGAGGACCTATTTTAGCCTTAGTGGTTTACTTCTTACTAAGAGTGTTATTTTATAAACCATCTAAAGATAAAATATGGATTAAGATTACCATTATCCTTGTTTTAACCATTAGCATAGTTTTGTGTTGCGTTTTTATGGAACAAGTATTAACCACTGTCAAGAATGTGCTTGATAGTATGTCAATAGATTCCATGTTTGTGGATAGAATGTTACAGGTTTTAGAAGAAGGAGATGGTTCAATTTTAAGCGGAAGGGATGAAATTTATAAGGAAGCATTAGATGAAATCAGTCATTCGTTTATTTGGGGAAATGGAATAGGGGCTTTTGAAGGAAAATATGGACACTATGTACACAATGTCGTATTACAGATAATATGTGAAGGCGGAATTATTTGTATAGGATATTTTATCTATCTACTTTATTATTTAATTCGTTTCTTAATAACAGAGAAGAAAGAAGAAGTTACCTTTCTATGTTTTATGACTTCTATTGCATTAGTGCAACTGATGATATCATCCTACTATTGGTCATCACTAAAATTTTGGCTACTAATAGGTTATATTATCTACCTGAAAAATAGAAAAAAAGAGGAGAAAATAAGTAAATGAAATATTTTAGCATCATTATTCCAATTTATAATGCAGAAAAATACCTACAAGAATCATTAAATTCTATCATAAATCAAAGTTTTAAAGATTTTGAATTACTATTAGTAAATGATGGCTCAACAGATAACAGTGAAAAAATATGCCAAGAATTTGCAAGTAAAGATAGCAGAGTAACGGTCATAACAACGAAAAATCAGGGAAGTGGACCAGCAAGAAATGAAGGAATAAAAAGAGCAACCGGAAAATTTTGCTATTTTCCAGATGGAGACGATTTACTCACAGAAAATGCACTAGAGCAAATTTATGAGGAAACGCAAAAACAAGAAGCAGATTTATATGTGTTTGGATTTTACCAAGCAGCAAGAGATAACACCAAAAAAATCTTACAAGAAAGATGCGATGATTTTTTAGATGGAGATACGGTAAGAGCAAAATATGAATTGTACATGCAAACAGGTAAAACCTATATACAAGGTGCTCCATGGAATAAGGTGTTTAAAACAGATAATATCAAACAAAACCATATAGAATACCCAAGCTTAAAAAGAAATCAAGATGAAGTTTTTATTGTTCGTTATATGAATACGGTAAAAAATGTGAAATTTTGCAATATACCAATTTATATCTATTATGTGAACGATACAAATGCAGAATGGAATAAATTTCCTCGCAATTATCTAGATATTAGAACCGAAGTATATAAAGAGTTTGTTAAAAATATTATTCCTTGGAATGAAGAAAATGATAAAGTAAAATACCATATTCATTTTTCTTATTTAGAAACGGTTCTAAAGTGTTATGAATATATGTTTAGCCCAAAATGGAATCTTGACCAAAAACAAAAAAAGCAATATATACAAGATAGTTTAAGGCGAGAGGAAGTACAAAATGCGATAACATTTTGGAAAGAAAACAAAGAAAATATTAGACAGTATTTAGAAACAGATAGCAATATGAGTAAAAAAAGAATGCAGTTTAGTTTTTATAGAATGAAACTAATGGAAAAACAAAGTATTAATACCTTATATTTTGTTTCTAAAGTAATGATACAGTTAAGAAAAATAAATAATAAAATAAAATATGGAGGAAAGAACAAGTAAGATGGGGCGAACGCAAAAAGCATTTGTAAACGCATTAGCAGGAGTGGTTGGAAAGCTAATAACAACAATAGTAGTGTTCTTAGGAAGAACAGTATTTATTTATACATTAGGTGTAGAATATTTAGGAGCATCCTCACTATTTACTAGTATTTTAACAATGCTATCATTAGCAGAACTGGGATTCTCTACAGCTATTACCTATAATTTATATAGGCCATTAGCAAAAGGAAACAAAAAGAAAACTGCAGCATTTATGAACTTTTATAAAAAGGTATATAACATTATAGGTATTGTTATTTTTGTAGTGGGATTATTATTAATTCCTTTCCTAAAAGAAATTATAACAGAAGACATACCAGATATTAAAGAAAGCATTTATTTAATATATGTATTATACTTAGCTAACACTGCTATATCTTACTTTTTTGTGTATAGAGCTACTTTATTAGAAGCAAGCCAAAATAAGTATATTGTTTCTTTATCTCATACACTAGTATCTGTTATAAAAACAATTGCTAATTCTATTGCATTAATACTTACTAAAAATTTTATTTTATATCTATTAATAGAAATAGCATCTACATTATTATACAATTTTATTATTTCTGTCATTGCTAATAGAAAATATAAAGAAGTATTGCAAGACAAGGAAAGTAAACTAAAAACTAGAGAGAAAAAATTAGTATTTAATAATGTAAAAGCTATGTTTTTATACAAAGTATCTGATGTTATCTTAAATGGTACAGACAATATTATTATTAGTAGATACTTAGGTACTACAACAGTAGGTATTTATTCTAATTATTATACTATTATCAACCAAGTATATGCTTTTGTACTACAAATTTTCCAAGCAACAACAGCTAGTATTGGAAACTTTGTTGTAGAAAGAAAAAAAGAAGAGCAGGAAACTGTTTTTAATAATATGATATTTTTATCTTTTGTTATTTATTTTATTTGCTCAGTTTTATTATTTAATTGTATTAATCCATTTATTACCCTATGGGTAGGAGAAGACTTTCTAATGGGGATTCCAGTAGTAATGGTATTAGTTTTAAATTTTTATACTACAGGAATGATAAGCCCACTAACTTCTTTTAGAACTGCAAACGGATTGTTTATGCAGGGAAGATATAGACCTATTATTATGGCAATTATTAATATTATAGTATCAATTATTTTAGTAAAGTGGATAGGAATTATTGGAGTATTTTTAGGTACAGTCATAGCAAGAGTTTCTACACAACTATGGTATGATCCATGGCTTATCTATAAAAAAGTTTTTCATAAAAGTCCAAAAGCGTATTTTGCTAAATACATAGTGTATTTACTAATTACAGTATTAGGTTGTGCAATTGTTTATGGAATGGGACAACTAGTATCTATAGAAAATCTAATTTTAGTACTATTATGGAATATTGTGTTAAGTATTATCATAGTAACTTTCATAATTGTATTGTTATTTAGAAAAACTCCGGAATTTGCCTATGTACAAAATATAGTAAAAAAAATAATAGGAAAAATTGCAAGAAAGGTACGAGGATAGAATATGAAAATTAGAATGATTACGTTTCATACTCCCATTAATTATGGAGCAGTATTGCAAGCATATGCCTTACAAACGTATTTAGAAACACAGTGTGAAGATGTAAAAATTATTAACTATAAAACAGATACACTTATTCAGAAATATAAATATTTTAAGAAAAATAACACACCAAGAAACATAATAGGAAATATAGTAAAACTAAAAGATTATTCCAAATATAAAACAAGAAAGAGAAAATTTGAAGAGTTTTCCAATACTTTTTATGACTTAACAGAACGTGTAACAGATAGAGAAGGATGTAGTAAAGAAGCAAGGAATGCTGACTTTGTTTTTACGGGCAGTGATCAGGTATTTAATCCAACAAGAAAATACCAAGAAGAGATTTCTACATTTTATTTAGATTTTGATGTAGGAAAAGCCAAGAGAGTAGCTTATGCTCCTAGCTTTGGTGTTGGCAGTATACCTATAGGCAAAAGGGATATGGTAAAAAACTACTTAGAAAAATTTGATTATTTATCTGTAAGAGAGTTAAATGGTAAAGATATAGTAAAAAGCCTAATAGGAAAAGATCCTCTTTGTGTAGTAGACCCAGTTTTATTATTACAAGAAAAACAGTGGGAAAGTATTGAAAAAAAAGTAGAAGTACCAGAAAATTATTTATTATGTTATCATTTATATAATTCTACGTTAGAAAAAGAAGTGGTAGAAAAAGTAGCCCAAAAGCTTGGTTTAAAAATAGTTTGTATTACACCTAGTATTTTTAGTCCTATTAAAAGTGATATTTGCTTTAAAGATGTAGGACCAGAAGAGTTTGTTTATTTACTGAGACATGCTAGCTTTGTAGTTACAGACTCTTTCCATGGAGTGATTTTTTCCACATTATTTAAAAAGCAATTTTATTTAACTGTTGCAAGTGAGTCTACAAAATCTAGAATGGTATCTTTCTTAAACAGGATGGGAATGGAAAAAAGGATTTGTATAGATAGTGATGATATAGATGAAGAACCAATTGATTATTCTATTGTCACTCCTCTTTTAAATAGAGAAATTGAATTATCAAAGCAATATATTACAGACTGTTTAAACGGACAAGATGTAACAGTGTTAAAAAATGTAATAGAAGAAAAACCAATAAAAACAATAGAAGATATACAAAATTACTGTACTGGCTGTGGAACATGTATTGCTATTTGCCCAACAAATGCTATTACCATGCAAAAAAATAAAGAGGGATTTGAAGTACCGGTAATAGATAAAGAAAAATGTATTCAGTGTGGAAAATGTGTAAAAATGTGCCATGCAAATAAATATTCTAATACAAGAAATAATGCAAACATAGAAAAAGCCTTTTATGGAAGAATAAAAGATAATAAAGAGGTGTTAAATTATAGTAGTTCAGGTGGAATTTATTATGTATTAGCAAATAAAACCATAAAAGAAGGTGGCATTACATATGGAGCAGTTTTAAATAAGGAAAATTGGAAAGTAGAACATTTAAGTAGTGAAGAAAGTTCTTTAAAAGCCCAGATGAAGTCAAAGTATGTGCAAAGTAGTACTTATAAAGCATTTGCTAAAGTAAAAGAGGATTTAGAAAAGGGAAAGCAGGTATTATTTTGTGGAACGCCATGCCAAGTGGCAGGACTAAAAAAACTAGTAGGAGAAAGAGAAAATTTAATAACAATAGATTTTATTTGTCATGGAGTACCAAGTCCTGCAATTTTAAAAGATAAAATTGCTGAATTAGAAAAACAGTATCAGTCTAAAGTAAAAGAAATATTTTTTAGAACAAAATACAATAACTGGTCTATGCAAAAGTTATTTGTAGAATTTGAAAATGGAAAAGTTTACTTTATGGATGCTAACAATGATGATTATTTTAGATTATTTTTAAATAATTACATACTACGTACTTCTTGCTACCAATGTCAGTATTCAAATGAAAAACATGTTGCTGATATTACATTAGCAGATTATTGGGGAATTAAACAATTTAGTCCAGAGGAAAATGATGAAAAAGGTATGTCTTTAATATTAATAAATACTGCAAAAGGACAAGCATTGTTAGATAGTATTGCAGAACAGTTAGAAATGAAGCCTTTACCATTAGAAAAAGCAAGATATGTATATAAATCACATGATACTTATTCAGAAAGCAAAAGAACAGTATTTTTTAAAGAATATATAAAAAATGGATATACAGCAGCAGTAAATAAGTTATATCCAAAAGATAAGCTGAAAGTTAAAATCATCAAAGAACTAAGAAAACGCCAATATCAAAAAATAGCAAAACAAATAGAAAAAAATAAGGGAGGATTTTAGTATGAATTTAGTAGTTGCGGGAACAGGATATGTAGGTTTAGTAACAGCAGTATGTTTGGCAGAAAAAGGACATAAGGTTACCTGTGTTGATGTTGATGAAAAAAAGATAAACTTAATGAGAGAGGGAAAATCTCCTATCTATGAAGAAGGACTAGAAGAATTAATGCATAAAAATAAAGAAAAATTACATTATACTACAGAAAGTGGAAAAGCTTATCAAAATGCAGATGTTATTTTTATAGGAGTAGGTACCCCAGAAAAAAAAGATGGAAGTGCTAATTTAAAATATGTCTATGATGTTGCTAAAGAGATAGCACAAAATATTCAAAAAGATACTTATGTAGTAATAAAATCTACTGTTCCTATTGGAACAAATAAGAAAATAGAAAAATATATTAACGCCAATACTACAAATGGACATACAGTAGAAATTATTTCTAATCCAGAGTTTTTATCTCAAGGAACAGCTGTACGAGATACTTTACATGCACAAAGAATTGTATTAGGTGCTAACACAGAAAAAGCTATTCAAGTAATGAAACAAGTATATGACCAATTTGGAATAGAATATGTTATTACTAATAGAGAAAGTGCAGAAATGATTAAATATGCGTCTAATGACTTTTTAGCATTAAAAATATCTTATATCAATGAAATTGCTAACTTATGTGAAGTAGTAGGGGCAGATATAACAGATGTAGCAAAAGGAATGGGATTGGATAGCAGGATAGGAAACAAATTTTTAAATGCAGGAATTGGATATGGAGGTTCTTGTTTCCCAAAAGATACTAAAGCTCTACATTGGCTAGGAAATTATTATGATTATGAATTAAAAACTGTAAAAGCTGCCATAGAAGTAAATGAAAACCAAAAAATAAAATTAATAAAAAAAGCAAGAAAATATTATGAAACCTTTGAAGGATTAAATGTAGCGGTTCTTGGACTAGCATTTAAACCAAATACAGATGACTTAAGAGAAGCTCCTTCTTTAGATTGTATGCCAATACTATTAGAAGATGGAGCACATATTAAAGCATATGATCCTGTTGCACAAGCAAATTACAAGAAAATTTATCCTACAGAAATAGAATATTGTAACTCCATAGAAGACACCTTAAAAGATGCTGATATTTGCTTTATTTTTACAGAATGGGATTTTGTAAAAAACATGGATACAAGTTTATTTGTAAAATACATGAAAAAACCTATTATATTAGATGGAAGAAATTGCTTTGCTATTGATAAAATGGAAAAAGAAAAATTAATTTATGAATCCATAGGAAGAAAAGCAGTAACGAATTTATCATGCTAAGGATGTGAAAAAATGATTCATATTTCAAGATCAAAAATAGAAGAAAAAGAAAAATACACTTATTTAACTGCAACAGTAGAAATGCCAAAAGAAGCGACAGATGCATGGAAAAAATTTGCACTACAATGCCCATCCTATACGTATATTAAAGAAGATTATGCATTGCCAGATAATAAAATGGATATTTGGTATCGTGTAGATAAAGAGTATGGGAAATATTTATGTGATGATAGAAATGATGGATTTGTGTTAGCATTAATACATTATGCAATGGCTACAGGGCAAGATATTGTTTCTGAGCTTCCTATTTCACAAAAATTACTATTTCAGTTAAATTATATTTTAATTCCAACCTTTTGTAACAGGTACAGTGGATTTAAAAGAATATTTGTACAAGCGAATGGAACAAAGGACATCTATGTAACAGAAGGAAAAGTAGGAACAGGGATGTCTTGTGGTATTGATTCTCTTTATACAGTATATTCTGTTAATCAAGACTACATTGATACGGAATATCATATTAATTGTTTAACATTTTTAGATACAGGTGCATCACATTATATACCACATGTTTCTTCTAATACTCCACTAGAAGAGATTAACAAAGTGGCAAATAAAATACATGAACACAAAATAGAAAAAGCAAGAGAAGTAGCAACGGAATTGGGAGTACCCTTATTAGAAGTTAGGTCTAATTTAAGTGATTTATATCAAGGAACATTTGGACCAGGAAATTTGTATAGAAATATGTCCTGCATATTAAATTTACAAAAATATTTTGGAAAATATTATTATTCTTCTGCGGGGTATCCAATAGACGATTTTCATTGTGACTTGAATATAGATCCGGCAAATGCAGAACAATTAGTAACTCCATTATTTTCTACCAATAGTTTGGAGGTTATATCCGGAGGAATTTCAAGACCAAGATTTGTAAAGACAGTAGAATTAGCAGAAGACAAAATCTCACAAAAATATTTAAATGTATGTAATTTAGATAAAAACTGTGGACATTGTCCAAAATGTTACCGAACATTAATTACACTAGAGATATTAGGAAAATTAGAAGAATTTTCAGGATGTTTTGATATAGAAGCCTATCGAAAAAATAGAAACCCAGCTTATTTTTGGCTAGTACTAAATAGAAAGAAAGAACATTTTGCTATCGATATTTATAAAGCTGCAAAAGAAAAAAAATTAGTACCAAAATCAATGGAACTAAAGGGAAGAATATTGGGACCACTAATTCATTTAAAACATAAATGGAAACAGAGATAGTATCTGGAAAAGAGAGAAGGAGAAAAACGATAAGAACGCTAAAACCGTTGATACTGTACACACACAATTTTAAAGAATTAAAAACACATCTTGTAGATCCATATCAATTGCTATCAAATCTCAAAAATAAAATAAAAAAAGAATAGAAATTAGCTTTTATTGCAACAGTCTTAATAGGAATATTGGTGCATTTATTTGCTATTACAAATATATTGCCAAATCATGACGGCATTAATAATATATTTGCTACACAAGATAATGTGAAATTAGGAAGATAGTTATATGATTGCTTTACTGTTAGCTACGGTTTCTGTATTATTAGCCAATAGATATAAGTATGGTTTTTTAATAGGCTCTTTTTGTGTTTGTTTGTCTTTATCAAGCTTATATATCTGTAACCATCATACTCTGCATTTTGCAAATATTAGATAAACTTACTACTAAGGCTACTACGAAAGAAATAATGTTACAAATAGGCAAATATATTGCTATGGGAGTAATAGGATTTGTTTCCTACTATATCATTTTAGAAATAGTACTACATGTTAGAAACTTAGAATTGTCTTCCTATCAAGGAATCAATAGTCTTTCTAATTTATCTATTGAAAACCTTTTACAAGGAGTAAAACAGGTATATAATGACTTTATCAGCTTTATCTATCAGACAAGATTTCATAAAAATAATATTTTGGTCTTTGTTTCTAACATTATCGTAGCTTTTATATTAGTATATTTGTATGTTAAGAAATATAGATATCAAAGATCTTATAAGAAAATAATAAATAATATTTTGTTAATTGTGTTAATATTAGTCGTGCCAATAGGACTAAATATTATTAGTTTATTATCTGCAGAAACAGAATATCATTTATTAATGCAATATGCATGGTGCTTATGCTACATTTATTGTATAGCATTATTGGATAAAGCAAATATAAAATCCAATATCATTAAATGGTTTAGGTATACTTGCTACTTTATGCATTATAGGGAATTACATTATAGTAGATAATATTGCTTATTTTAATTTATACTATAAATTTGAAAAATCCTATCCTATAGCATTCAAATTAAGTGAACGAATAGAAAATTATGAAGGATACAATCAAGATATGCCTATAGCTATCATAGGAAGACCAGATAAGGAAAAATACCCGTCTACCAATGTTGCAGATAAAGTTATTCAAAACATTACAGGTGCTAATAGAAACTTAATGGCTAGTGATAGTAAACATTATCAAAGTATTTTTTCTAACTACTTAAACATGAAAATTAAAATAGCAAGCAATGAGCAAATAGAGGCTATTCAAGAGACAGAAGAATTTCAAAATATGCCAACATATCCGGAAGAAGAATCCATTGCAGTTATTAATGAGGTTTTAGTAATTAAATTGTCGGATTAAAATAAATCCACTTTAAATTTCCAGTTAGAAATATAGCATATCTTGTTGCAAAAATAAAAAACATGCGATATAATTAAAGAGATTTTAGGAACAAGGGGAAATTTAAAGTGGATAATAAAAACGAAAAAGACATAAAAGTAGAAAAAAAATCATATCGAAAACTCAGAAAAATATTGCTAGCACTAATAGATATTTTAGCAATTGCCGTTAGTTACTATTTAACGCAAGTTTTTTTAAATAATACTTTTTGGAACTTTGATGTAGCAACATTACAGGCTATGTTCAATTCTGTATTGCTTTCTGTCTTAGTTTATGAAATTTTCTTAAATTTGTTTGATGTTTATAAAAATATTACAGTATATGAAAGCAGCAAAGAGTATTTTTCTTATGGACTAGCATGTTTAATATCTTGTGACGTTGTCTCTATGCTGGGTATTATCTTTAACCTTAATATCTTAAGTGCAAAAGAGAATTTATTAGCTGGTATATTTACAGGTATTATTATCATTTCTTATCGTGTGGTTATTCGTTTTATTTTAACCAATAGTATTACGGTAAATAAAAATGAAGAAAAAAGAAGGAACCTACTTATCATAGGTGGAGGAGCTGCTACTAGAGATATTATTAAAAAAATTAAAGAATCTATGCAAGATAGTTATTATGTTGTAGGAATTATTGATGATGATAAAAGTAAATTAAACTGCAGTATTCAAGGAGTAAAAATTTTAGGAACGAGAAACAACATTGTAGAAGTTGCTAAAAAATATGATGTGGATGTTATTTTCTTCTCTATTTCTAGCATCAATCCAAAGGATAAAAAGGACATTCTAAATATTTGTCAAAATACAGGAGCAAAATTAAGAATTTTACCAAGTACAGAAGATCTTATTAAAAATAAAAACATTATGGAAAACCTTAGAGATGTGGAAATTGAAGACATTTTAGGTAGAGATCCAATCGTACTAGATAATAATAATATTTCTAACTTAATAGAAGGACATGTTGTCATGGTAACAGGTGGCGGTGGTTCTATTGGTTCTGAACTTTGTAGACAAATTATGAAATATAATCCTAAAGAATTAGTTATTGTAGACATCTATGAGAACAATTTATATGATATCGAATTAGAATTAAAAGCAAAATATAAAAATATAAAAATAGATGCTATTGTCGCAAGTGTTCGAGATAAAAAGAAATTAGATAATTTATTTGCTACCTATCGTCCATATTTGGTATTTCATGCAGCAGCACATAAGCATGTTCCATTAATGGAAACAAGCCCATTAGAAGCAATAAAGAACAATGTATTTGGAACATACAATGTTGTAAATTGCTGTGATAAATACAAAGTAAAAAGATTTGTACTAATTTCCACAGATAAAGCAGTAAATCCAACAAACATTATGGGCGCTAGCAAGAGAATGTGTGAAATGATTGTACAAGCCAAAGATAGAGAAAGCGAGACAGAATTTGCAGCAGTAAGATTTGGTAATGTATTAGGAAGCAATGGTTCTGTAGTGCCACTATTTAAGAAACAAATAGCAGCAGGAGGACCAGTAACCGTAACACATAAAGAAATTACAAGATTCTTTATGACCATTCCAGAAGCAGTACAGCTTGTATTGCAAGCTGTTACCTATGCAAAAGGTGGAGAGATATTTGTATTAGACATGGGAGAGCCTGTTAAAATATATGATTTGGCTGTTAGCTTAATTAAATTATCTGGACTAGAGCCAAATGTAGATATTCCAATAGAAATTACAGGATTAAGACCGGGGGAAAAACTATACGAAGAACTATTAATGTCAGAAGAAGGATTACAAAAAACAGCACATAATAAGATCTTTATTGCGGAGCCTTTAGATATTAATATGGAACAAATCACACAAAAATTAGACGTATTACATGAAATGATACAAGATGAAGCTATACCAATGAAAGAAATAAAACATATCATAAAAGAAGTAGTACCAACCTATAAAGAAGAAACATCTCATTAAGAAGAAAGGCAATATGATGGTGTTTAAGATAAAGAAATCATATTGATAAGAAGAAAAATGTCAAACAATAAAATTGCAATACTCATTCCATGTTATAACGAAGAACTTACCATTGAAAAAGTAATAAACGATTTTCGTAAAGAACTGCCAGAGGCAGAAATATATGTATACAACAATAATTCCAAGGATAAAACGGAAGAAATAGCACAAAAAAATGGAGCAATAGTAAAAAGGGAATACAAACAAGGAAAAGGTAATGTAGTAAGAAGTATGTTTTATGACATAGATGCAGACTTTTATATTATGGTAGATGGAGACGATACTTATCCAGCAGAGTCAGTGCATGCTCTGCTGGAGCCGGTTATAACAGGACAAGCAGATATGGCTACAGGAGATAGACTTTCTAATGGAACTTATCAAAAAGAAAATAAAAGACATTTTCATCAATTTGGAAATAGTTTAGTAAGAAATAGTATTAATATTCTATTTCATTCCCATTTACATGATATTATGACAGGATATCGTGCTTTTAACAAAAAGTTTGTAAAAAATATTCCAGTATTAAGCCAAAAGTTTGAAATAGAAACAGAAATGACTTTACATGCACTAGATAAGAATTACTGCATCAAAGAAATTCCTATTGTGTACCGTGATAGACCAAGTGGCAGTATTTCTAAGTTAAGTACATTGGGAGATGGAATAAAAGTAGTAAAAACAATTGTAAAAATGTTTAAAGACTATAAACCTCTTACTTTTTTTACTACTATTGCAGTGCTTTTATTTGCAATAGGACTATTGGTAGGAATTCCTGTTATTGCAGAATTCGTAAAAACAAATTATATTACCAAAGTACCATCCTCTATTTTGGCAACAGGAATTGTACTTCTTTCTGTCATTATAGGTCAATGTGGAGTAGTATTAGACACTGTTGTAAAACAAAATAAGGAAAAATACGAATTACAAGTATTACGTTATAAACAATTAGAAGAAATAAAAGAAAAATCCATAAAGGAGAAATGATATGGATAAGGTAATGTTTATCTCTAGCACGGGAGGACACCTAAACGAATTAATGCAGTTAAAAGAAATGTTTCCTAAGTATGATTATACTATCCTAACAGAAAAAACAAAAGCAAACGAAGCACTTACTAAGATGTACCCGGGTCGTATTCATTTTTTAATCTATGGTACAAAAGACCATAGACTTACGTATCCATTTAAATTTTTAGCAAATTGTTTTAAGAGCTTTTATTATTTTTGTAAAATAAAGCCAAAAGTAATTATTACTACAGGAACTCATACAGCAGTTCCTATGTGCTATATTGCAAAATGCTTTGGAAGCAAGGTGGTTTTCATAGAAACTTTTGCCAACAGAACAACAAAAACATTAGCGGGAAAGCTAGTGTACCCTATTGCCGATGTTTTTATTGTACAATGGAAAAATATGCTAAAACTTTATCCTAAGGCAATTTATCTGGGATGGATTTATTAAAAGAAATAAACTTACACTATATATCTTCCTGCTTTAGAAGGAATACAAAAAGCAATCTAACATTGCCCTGTTCCTTTAAAATAAGCGGGATATTTTTATTCCAAAAGAAAAATAAAAAAGAAGGAGGAAAATTTATGATACTTGTCACATTAGGAACACAAGATAAGCCTTTTACCAGACTCTTAGAGGCAATTGATAATGAAATAAAAAAAGGTACTATTCAAGAAGAAGTAATTGTACAAGCTGGATGTACCAAATACGAATCTCCTAACATGAAGGTGCTAGATTATATACCAGTTAACGAGTTCGCAGATTTAGTTAGTAAAGCGGATTTAGTCATTACCCATGCTGGTGTTGGCTCTATTTTAACTGCACTAAAGCAAGGTAAAAAAATAATAGCAGCAGCTAGATTAAAAGAATTTGGGGAACACACCAATAACCATCAACTACAATTATTAGAAAATTTTGAGCAAGAGGGCTATTTAATTGCTTTAAAAGATTTTGAACAATTAGAGGAAGCACTACAAAAAGCAAAACAATTTATACCAAAACCATTTACTAGTAATACAAGACAATTTACTTCCCAACTAGAACTACAAATACAAACAGTATTAAAAAAGAAAAAATAATTTTATAACGAAAATATAAAAAATTTGTTGCAAAAAAGAAATTATAAATATATAATGTAGTAGTATAAAATTTAGGGAGGATGAATATGAGAAGATATTTTGGAACAGATGGCATTAGAAGAATTGCTAATACAGAGCTTTCTCCAGAACTTGTATATAAAGTAGCAAAAGCAGGGGCATATGTTTTATCTAAGCACGCTGACCACATGCCAACAATATTAATTGGGAGAGATACTAGAATTTCTGGAAGTTTAATAGAAAGCGCAATGACAGCTGGATTTTTAAGCTATGGTGCCAATGTCATTTCTTTAGGAGTAATACCAACACCAGCAGTAGCCTATTTAACAAAAAAATTAAATGCAGATGCAAGTGTTGTTATTTCAGCTTCTCATAATACTTTTGAATTTAATGGAGTAAAATATTTTAGTAATAAAGGCATGAAAATTCCAGATGAAATAGAAGAAGAAATAGAAGAGGTAATGGATTCTGGTAAAATAGATACCTTGACAGCTGTTAATGATAAAATAGGTGTTTCAGAAGTCAGAACAGATTTATTAGATGAATATGTTTATTTCTTTAGAAAAAATTTTGAGGAAGACATAGAAAAATACAATACTCCAGACTTTAAAGTGGTAATTGATACTGCTAATGGTGCTACTTCTGTGATAGCAGAAAAGGTATTTAAGACATTAGGAATTCACTATGAAATTATAAACAATACACCAAACGGAATTAATATTAATCAAAATTGTGGATCTACACATCTAGAAGGATTACAGAACTATGTAAAAAAGCATCACATGAGTTTAGGAATAGCCTATGATGGAGACGGAGACCGTTGTTTATTAGTAGATGAAAATGGAAACGAAATAGATGGAGATAAAATTATTGCTGTTTTATCACAGTATCTAAAAAAACATGGTAAATTAAATAAAGATACAATTGTTGCAACTGTTATGAGTAACTTAGGATTAAAAAAATATGCGGAGAAAAACCAAATACAATACAAACAAACAAAAGTAGGAGATCGTTATGTATTGGAAGAAATGCTAAAAAATGGGTATAATATAGGTGGAGAACAATCTGGTCATATTATCTTTTTAGATTATAACCCTACTGGTGATGGCATTTTAACATCTCTTATGTTTATAAAAGTATTATTAGAAGAAAAAATGTCTGCTTCTGAAGCAGGAAAAATAGTAACAATTTATCCGCAAGTTTTAGTTAATGCAAAAGTTTGTGGAGATAAAAAATATGATTTTGATAAAGACAATGTCATAGTAGCAGAAATAGAAAAATTAGAAAAAGAATTCTCTGGAAATGGTAGAGTACTTATTAGGGCATCTGGAACAGAGCCTTTAGTAAGAGTAATGATTGAAGGAGAAGACAAAGAAAAAATACAAAAAGAAGCAGAAAAATTAGCCAAATTGATTGAAGAAAGGCTAGCATAATTTTTGTTTGCTCATGTATATTATTTTACAAAAGATGCTACTACAAGACGATAATATACATAAGATGAAAATATATTAGGAGGGGTTTTTTATGATACTAAACATCACACAACCATTAGTATTACTTTTAATTTTAGCAGCAACCGTTTTACTACTATTTTTAGGAAAGGAAATAAAGAAAAGCTATATAGTAGCAATACCACTTGCAGTTTTTTTAGTATTATTAGTAATACATACTGTAAATTTAATGACAACACAATCTAGTGATATTGTTTATATTGTATCAAAATGTATTGCCTTAGACTTTGTATTTATTTTTATTACATTTATTGGATATTTATGGGTAGATGCAATACAAGCAAAAGAAGAAAAGAAAAGAAGTATCGATAATAGTTTAGACTGGTTTTGGAGTAAAGTATAATACATTTGCTCCAAGAAGGAGAGGGCAGAATGGAAAAGAAAAAATTTTATATTACAACACCAATATATTATCCAAGTGGAAAATTTCATATTGGAACTGCTTATACAACGGTATTTGCGGATACATTAAAACGATATAAAACATTAAGGGGATATGAGACTTATTTTCTAACAGGTCTAGATGAACATGGACAAAAAATAGAAAATATAGCAAAAGAAAAAGGAATGTCTCCACAAGAGTATGTAGACCAAATGGCAGAAATGGCAGCTTCTTTATGGAAAAGGATGGATATACAATATGACGACCTTATTCGTACTACAGAAGAAAGACATACAAAAGTAGTACAAAAAATATTTGACCATTTTATGGAATCAGGAGATATTTATAAAGGAACGTATGAAGGGCTTTATTGTATTCCTTGCGAAACCTATTTTACAGAAACACAATTAGTAGATGGCAAATGTCCAGATTGTGGTAGAGAAGTAAAACCAATGAAAGAAGAAGCATACTTTTTTAACATGAAAAAGTATGCGGACAAACTTTTAAAAGCTTACGAAGAACTAGATTTCATTACACCAGCATTTCGTAAAACAGAGATGATAAATAACTTCTTGAAACCAGGTCTAGAAGACTTATGCGTAAGTCGTACAAGCTTTAACTGGGGAATTCCTGTAAAAAAAGACCCAAAACATGTAGTATATGTATGGCTAGATGCCTTAACCAATTATCTAACAGCTTTAGGTTATTTAAGCGAAGATGATAGTTTGTTTCAAAAATACTGGCCAGCAGATGTACAAATTGTAGGAAAAGATATTGCTAGATTTCATCTTATTTATTGGCCAATCTTTTTAATGGCATTAGGATTACCTCTACCTAAAAAAATATTGGTTCATAACTGGATTATGATGAAAGATGGAAAAATGTCAAAATCAAAAGGAAATGTAGTATATCCAGAACTACTAATAGACCGCTATGGGTTAGATGCTACTCGTTACTTCTTATTAAGAGAAGTACCAATTATGCAAGATGGGGTATTTTCACCAGAAGGATTTGTAGAACGATACAATTCTGATTTATGCAACGATTTAGGAAACTTATTAAATAGAACAGTAGCAATGGTAAATAAATATTTTGGTGGTATCGTTCCGCAAAATGTAGGGCAGGTAAACGAGGTAGATAAGGAATTTGAACAGACTACCATAGAAACCTTAAGAAAAGTAGAAAAAGAAATAGAAGACTTAGAAATAGCAAGTAGTTTAGCAGATATTTGGACAGTTATTTCTAGAACAAATAAATATATTGACGAAACTGCTCCATGGACTTTAGCAAAAGAAGAACAAACAGAAAAATTACAATCTGTAATGTATCACTTAATAGAAAATTTAAGAAAAATAGGAACTGTATTACTACCATTTATGGAGAAAACAGCATGGAACTTATTAAAACAAATAGGACAATCAAAAGAACAATCTTGGGAAAGTATATATTTGTATGAATCAATGGCAGAAAATACAAAAGTAATAGAAAAAGGAGAACCTTTATTTATGCGTTTAAAGGCAGAAGAAGAAATAGAATATATTAAAGAAGGAATGAAGCATAAATAAAGAAGAAAAACAATGGGAAAATTATTTGTAATTGACGGAACAGATGGAAGTGGTAAACAAACACAATTTGAAAAACTAAAAGAAGCATTTACTAGAGATAACATAGACTACAAAACAGTTAGTTTTCCAAATTATGATAGCCCTTCCTCTTCCTTAGTAAAAATGTATTTATCGGGAGAGTTTGGCGAAAATGCAAAACAAGTAAATCCTTATGTGGCTTCTACTTTTTATGCAGTAGACCGTTTTGCAACATTTCGTAAAGAATACGAGGATTATTATAAAAAAGGCGGAATTATTCTTGCGGATCGATATACAACTGCTAGCATGGTGCACCAAGCTGGAAAAATACAAAACAAAGAAGAACGTGAAAAATTTTTAGATTGGCTATGGGATTTGGAATTTCATCTTTTTGGACTTCCTGTTCCGGAAGAAGTATTCTTTTTAAATATGCCACCTAAAGTAGCATTAGAGTTAATGGAAACAAGGGAAAATAAATATTCACACACCATGAAAAAAGATATTCATGAAAGAGATGCAAACCATATTAAAGAAAGCTACGAAAATGCCTGTGGTTTAGTTCAAAAATATGGTTGGTATGAAGTAAAGTGTGTTAAAGATAATACCTTAAGAACCATAGAGGATATTCACAAAGAAATTTATCAAGAAATCAAAAAAAGAATATGACAGTATAGAAATAGCAGAAGGAAATACTATTCTGCTATTTTTTTGCGGATAAGAAGAAACTTTTTAGAAAAAAAGGACATAATATATAATAGATAAAAGGAGGGAGAAGATTGATTACAGTATTAAAAGTCGAAGGCATGGTATGTAACCATTGTGCAGGAATTGTTAAGGGAGAATTAATGGAACATTCTGGTGTAAAAGATGTATTAGTTGATATAACAGCAAAAGAAGTAAGAATTGAGCACGATGAAAATGCAAACATACAAGAACTAAAAGATGCCATTGAAGATTTGGGATATGAGGTAGTGTAACAACTACCTACATAAATAAATAAATAAAAAAGAAAGGATATTAAAATATGAAAGAGAAAAAAATAATAATAGGAATTGTTGTAGTTATAATTATTCTTGCTATCGTAGCAGGAGTTTGGGCGGTTCTACAACCAAAAGAAGAAAATCAAAATACTATAGGAGAAAATCAAAACTTATTGGCTAATGAAGAAGAAGATCCAAATTTTGATATTAATTTAAAAGAAGATGGTACAAAGGATGATAAAATAAAAACAGCAGAAACAAAAATAGAAGAGTTAACATCACCAACAGATCCTGAATATCCACTATTTTCTTCTATGATGGAATTAGATGCAGACCTTTTAAAACAATCTTGGAACATAGATACAAGCTCATTAAGTGCATACATTGCAAAAATGCCAATGATGAATGTAAAAGCAAGTATGTATGCTATTTTGAAACCAACTAATGGTAAAGCAGAAGAAGTAAAAGCACAAATGGAAACCTATTTAACTTCTTATGAAGAGCAATGGGCTACGTATTTACCAGATCAATATGAATTAGTAAAAAATAGAGCATTTGAAGAAATAAATGGATACTTAGTATATGTTATTTCAGAAGATAATGAAGCTTTCTTGAATGTAGTAAGACAAGCATTACAATAAAAAGGGAGTAATTAAAAGTGGTTTTTAGTAGCATCGTGTTTTTATATATATTTTTACCTATTATGCTTTTAATTTATTTTATCGTACCGAGCAAATTCAAAAATGCAGTAATGATTACTGCGAGTTTGCTCTTTTTTGCCTGGGGAGAAATACGATACATTTTTATTATGCTAGTACTAGCTGTAATGGACTATGTATGTGGTAAAAAAATAACAAAATACTGGGATAATAAAAAGAAAAAGAGAATATTTTTATGGATAGATATAGGAGTAAACCTAGCCATCTTATTTTTCTTTAAATACGCTGACTTTATTATAAGTAATATTAATACGATAACGGGGTTACAAATCCCACTTTTACATATTCCATTACCAATAGGAGTTTCTTTTAATACTTTTCAGAGTTTATCGTATATTATAGACGTCTATAGAGGAACAGTAAAATATGAAAAGAGTTTTTATAACTATTTAACATATACAACATTATTCCCGCAAATTATTGCAGGACCAATTGTACGTTACGAAACAGTAGACGAGGAATTAGAAACTAAAAATATTAGCTTAGATAATTTTTCGAAAGGAATGAAAAGGTTTTTACGTGGTTTAGGTAAAAAAGTTTTAATTGCTAACAATGTAGGAGCCTTATGGAATGTAATAGAAACAGGAGGCTACTCCGAAATGTCTACCTTACTTGCATGGACAGGTATGGTAGCATTTGCACTACAAATTTATTTTGATTTTAGTGGTTATTCCGATATGGCAATTGGACTTGCTAATATTTTTGGTATGAATTTTGACGAAAACTTTAATTTCCCATATATATCTAAAAGCATTACAGAATTTTGGAGAAGATGGCATATTACATTAGGTTCATGGTTTAGAGATTACATTTATATTCCATTAGGCGGAAATAGAAAAGGTTTTCTAAGGCAGATTAGAAATATTTTAGTGGTATGGTTTTTAACAGGAGCATGGCATGGAGCATCTTGGAACTTTATTTTGTGGGGACTCTACTTTGGTGTTATTTTAATATTGGAAAAAATGATACTATTAAAGGTATTACAAAAACTAGGACCTGTTATACAACATTTATATGCTATCTTTCTAATTTTAATTAGTTGGGTTATTTTTGCATTTGAAGATTTAGGAAAAATAAAAGACTATTTTCTAGCACTATTTGCAGGGGGAAACACACCTCTTGTAAACAGCGAAGGACTATATTATCTTACTTCCTATGCAGGAATTATTTTGATAGGAATTTTCTTTTCATTACCAATATTCTCAAAGTTATTTAGTAAACTTGAAAATAGTAACAAGAAAATAGCAGCATTTGCTACAACAGGATTTTATATAGGAATTTTATTACTTTCTACAGCAAGTTTAGTAAGCGATGCATTTAATCCTTTTTTGTATTTTAGATTTTAAAAAGGAGGGAAGAAATGGCACAAAACAATCGAATCTTTTTTGTTTGCTTTATGATAGTTTGGGCTTTACTTATTGTCCTTAATTTTATCATACAGCCAGACGAGTTTTCAGAAATAGAAAACAGATATTTAGCAAAACTACCCAAATTAGAACTAGAAGAGGTAGTTTCAGGCGAATATTCCGAAAAACTAGACACCTATATTAATGACCATTTTATCTTTCGTCCTTTTTTTGTAGGATTAAAAACAGAATGGGAAAAACTATTAGGAAAAAAGGAAAGTAATTCTATTTATTTCGGAAAACAGCAATATTTACTAGAAAAATATATGACACCAGATGAGAAAAAAATAGATACTATCGTACAAACCATTCAGAACTTTCAGACAAACAATCCAGAAATAAAACTCACGATGTTGCTTGCTCCAACAAGTGTAGAAATTAATCAAGATAAATTACCTAAATTTGCGATAAATGCTTCAGAAGAAGAAACCATTCATTCTATTTATCAGGCACTTCCAGAGGTTACCACAATAGATGTTATTCCTGCTTTAAAAGAAGAGAATGTCAAGGGAAAACAAACATATTTCCGCTTAGACCATCATTGGAATACATATGGTGCCTTTGTCGCTTATCAAGAATATTGCAACACATTAGGGATAATGCCATATCAAGAATCTGATTTTGAAAAAGAAATCGTATCTAGGGATTTCCAAGGAACAAATTATTCTAGAAGCGGAGAATATTTATATAAACCAGATACTATAGAAAAATATGTACCTAAATTTCCTGTAGAGTATAAAGTAAGTTATGTACCATTAGATAGCAAAGACGGAAAATTGGTACAAACCGATTCTTTCTATTTTGAAGAATATCTACATACAAAAGATAAATATTCGTATTTTTTAAATAATAACCCAGCAAACATGATAATAGAAAACAGCAAAGCGAAAGAGGATAAAGAAATACTAGTATTAAAAGATTCTTATGCTAATATTTTTCTACCTTTTTTAGCGAACCATTATTCTAAAATACACATTTTAGACCTTCGCTATTACAATGTATCTGTTTCTGAATACTGTATGGAAAATCACATAGACCAAATACTATTTTTATACAATATTTTAACCCTAGATGAGGATTTAGGTATATTAAAATTAAGATAAAGTTTAAAAGCCTTCTGACAAAATAATTGTTGAAAGGCTTAAGTGTAATGACGGAGAATAGAAACCAGTTTCCCAGTGCTAATGGTAAAATTTAAAATTTCACTTACACAAATAACTAGTAAATATCCAGGAAGTCCTAGGATAGGTACCATAAAATAAATGAGAAAAATGCTAACTAATAAATCGATAATATTGCATAACATAACACTTACTTGTGCATCTAGACCTTTCAAAATACTATCTACAATAGTATCCAAATACATAAAAAATAAAAGAGGTGCTAGTAATTTTATATATACTGCAACTTCAGCATTTTGATACATCCAAACACTTAATTTTTCTGCAAATAGAAGAAAGAAAACAGTTAAAATAATAGAAAATATGCCAAACACTTTAAAAAGTAAAATGCAAATTTCTTTCACACGTTTGTAATCTTGCTTTGCTCGATACCTAGAAAATTCTGGAACTAATAAGTTACTAATTGCATTAATTAGTACACTAGGAAACATCAAAACAGGAATTGCCATTCCAGTGACCATACCATAACCAGAGAGTGCATCCGAACAACTTAAACCTGACTTTTCTAAACTAGAAGGAATAAGCACTTGTTTTATGGTAGATAAACCAGAACGAATATAGGAAGTAAGGGCAACCGGAACAGCAATACGAAAAATTCTTCTACTATCACTTCCTTGTGCACGAGAATGATTATGATAGCGCCTACTATCAAGACGATATAGCAAATAAATATAAGCAAAAGAGCAAACTTCAGAAATAACATCACCTAAGATAAGAGAAAGACAAGCATATTCTAACCCAGGCGGAAATAGCAGATTTAGAAAATAAGCAGTAAGTCCAATTTTTACAAATTGCTCAAAAAATTGGCAAGAAGCAGGCTTGTAAACTCTACGAACAGCAGTAAAATATCCATGAACAGCAGAAGACATAGAAATAAAAGGCAAAGCAATACAAACAATATGCAAACACTTTGGCGTAATTCTAGAATGAAGCCAAACCTTAGTAATGGTATCAGAAAACACAAACAAAAGAAAGCTAGCTATGGCACCAGTAAGAAAAGAAAACAAGATGCACTTTTGCGTAACCTTTTTTGCTCTACTAGTATTTCCTTGGGCAAGTTCTTCGGATACAAGCCTAGTAGTAGCAAGATTGATACCAGATTTGGCAATCGTAACAGCAAACAAATAAATGGACATCACAAGAGAAAAAAGCCCCACAGCCTCTGTACCAATTTTGCCAGAAATATATACATTAAAACTTACTCCTATGGTGTGTAGCAAAAAAGAAGTAAGAGTAAGAACTACGGTATTAATAAAAAAGAGTTTTAATCTTTTCAATGAAAAATCACCTTGTAATATATATGAAGTAAAAATAGGAAAATGATAAAAGGAGGAAAGCACATGGAAGCAAATAGAATTAGTATTATAGGAGGAAGCGGAACAGGTAAAACAACACTTGCAACTAATCTAGGAACTGAATTAAACCTGCCAATCTATCATATAGATGGAATTCACCATCTAAAAAACTGGGAAAAAAGAGACAAACAGGAAAGAGATCAGATCGTCTTAGAAAAAATACAAGAAAACAAATGGGTTATAGACGGAACCTACCGTACCACATTAAAAAAGCGACTAGAAAAATCAGACCTTGTCATTTATTTAGATTATTCGACATTTGCACAACTAAAAGGAGTATTAGGAAGATATATCAAAAACCATGGAAAAGAGAAAAAAGAAATACCAGGTTGTAAGGAAAAAATGTCGTTAGAATTTTTTCTATGGGTATTGCATTGGAGAAAAAACAAAAGAGCGGATATTATCCAAGTAATAAATGAAATAGATAACAAGAAGGTAATTGTTTTTAGAAAGAGAAAGGAATTAAATAGGTGGTATCAGAAGGAATTTGGCAAAAAGATACGTGCTGATTAGAGATAAAAAAATTTTAATAATAAGTGCAAGACCCAACGACACTTATGCGCAAATGAAAGAAATGAATGATAACCAAGGTCTTATTGGATTATCCAAAGAGCAAATTATCAAGAATAATATAATTTAATTTGCAAGATATAGATTTAAAATTGTTGATAATGAAAATTTGTATATCAAATTTTATTATGCTATAATATTGTTGAAATAAATGTTACTATATTCTAATAAAATGGAGGTATCATTATGAGAAAATATTTCTACTCTCCTATTTACTTTTGGTTAACAACTTACAAATTAGCGAATTATTAGAGTAGTAGTAGCTTGATAAAATGTTAAAATACATTGCTTGTAGCAACGAGACTTTATAATTATGGATGTATGTATCATATTACTTTTTATATTATTAACAGTATTAGGTAGTCCGTATCAAAATTGGGATTATAGTCATCCCGAGTGGGCTGTTATAGGAACTATATGGCATGCATTTGAATGGGTATTTTTTAAAGTTGCACCAATTATGGTTATACTAATTACTTCAATATTAGGGATAATATTTATAAAAAGGAATAAGTAACAAATTACAATTTTCTTAAATAAACTGCAACTAAACTAATGGTTTATTAAAGTAAACTAGCTGTCGGTTGAGTTTGCAAAATATCAGTAATAAAATAGAATTAACAATCAAAGGAGGGATTTATATGTCAAACAAAACACTTGGAGAAATGATTAATTCTTTAAGAAAAGAAAAAAATATGACACAAAATGATTTGGCAGAAAAAATGAATGTTACTGACAAAGCTGTGTCAAAATGGGAAAGGAACTTATCTTGCCCTGATGTTAATTCTATTCCAAAGTTAGCAGAGATTTTAGGCGTTTCTGTGGAAGAACTATTAAATGCACAAACTAAACAAGACAATGGCAAAGTAGATGATATTATAAATATTGCTTTAATAGGAGTTGGTCTTGCAATGGGTATTTGTATTATAGTTACATCTGTATTAAAACAAATTGATGTGGATAATGCAATTACTATGTTGGGAATAGGATTGAGTTGTTTGTCCATTTATTTATTAAAGAATAAAAAAGATAAACAATAAAAAGAATATGGGCTAGAATTTATAATTACTAGCCCTTCAAATTACAATAAGTAAAGCAGATAGTTAGTTGCTAATTATCTGCTTTTATAATAAGTAACTTTTTTATATACTAATTCATAAAATATAGAAACAAAAATGAAGTCATAGTAGAGCAAAAAGCTCGGATGGAGGTTTTCTATGGATTATGAATTAATGATGAATGGAAATGTAAAAATAGGGATGAAAGCTCCTAATTTTGAAGCAAATACAACAATGGGACCTATTTGTTTAGAGAACTATAAAGGAAAATGGGTGGTATTATTTTCACACCCAGGAGATTTTACCCCCGTATGTACGACAGAGATAATAGCTTTTGCTAAAGCAAATCCGTATTTTAGTAGACGAAATACTTGCCTAATAGGGCTTAGTGTAGATAGTAATGCATCCCATTTGGCTTGGGTATATGACATTTTTTGTAAAACTGGAATACGAGTATCTTTTCCTATTATAGCGGACCCAAATGGTGTCATTGCTAGAAAATACGGAATGATTTCTTCGGATGTTAGTAATACAGAAACAGTAAGAAATGTGTTTATCATTGATGAAAATGGAATAGTAAGAGCAATTTTAGTATATCCAATGCAAGTACGGAAGATGTATTCCAGAAATACTAAGAACAGTAGAAGCACTTCAAATTGCAGATAAAGAAAAAGTAAGTATGCCAGCTAATTGGGTACCTTGTGACCCTGTTATTATAGCACCGCCAAAAACGTTTGCAGAGTTAGAAGAAAGAAATAAACAAATACAAAAAAACAGAAATGGAATGGCTTGGTATTTGAGCTTAAAAAAACCAGAACATTGCATTGCCGACAATGAAAAAAGACAACTAGAAGCCAAGACACAAGAATCTGTTCCAAAAAACCCAATAAAAACACAAATTTTTGCATAAATTTTGAAAGAAAGGTTGAACATATTAGAAAAAATATGGTATAATAGTACTTCAGAGTACACATGTCGAAAAAAATCACATATTGTAATAGATAAGTAAGGGGGAATTACATTGAGAAAGACAAAAATAGTATGTACCATAGGTCCAGCAAGTGGAGACGTAGAGACCTTAAAAGAACTAATGAAAGCAGGAATGAATGTAGCTAGAATTAATTTTTCACATGGAAGCTATCCAGAACAAGAAAAATACATAAATGCAGTAAAACAAGCAAGAAAAGAACTTGGACTTCCAGTGGCATTACTTTTAGATATGCAAGGACCAGAAATTAGAACAGGAAAATTAAAAGAGTCACCAGTATATTTAGTAACTGGGGATAAATTTGTATTGGTAAATGAAGATATAGAAGGAGACCAAACAAAAACCTCTGTAAGCTACAAACAATTATATCAAGATGTAAAACCAGGAACTAAAATTTTAAT
>CAKNOI010000006.1 GCA_930990125.1 uncultured Clostridiaceae bacterium
AGGTTGACAATTCGTTGACAAAATATAAAATATAATTATCTGCTAACCTCTGTAATTACCTATTTTACTTGTTTCTACCGCAGCAATTTTTATATTTTTTGTTCGAACCACACGGGCACAAATCATTCCTACCTACTTTTGGGGTAGTGTTTACTACGGTTTGGTTTACCGGTGTGCCTTTTGTAGGTGTGTTTCCATCTACTGATTTTATGGCACTATCTTCTAGTCCTGCTCCTGTTATTTTTGTTGTTTCAGTTCTTTTGGCAGTACCGGATTTTTCTATGTGTAATAATATTTTTACTACGTCGTGTTTAATATCTTCTATCATTTGGTCAAACATATCAAATCCTTCAATTCGATATTGCACAACAGGGTCTTTTTGACCATATGCGCGAAGTCCAATACCATCTTTTAATTCGTCCATACTGTCAATGTGGTCCATCCATTTTTCGTCTACCACTTTTAACATAACAATACGTTCTAATTCTCTCATTTTTTCTGGTGTAATGCTTTCTTCTTTTCCTGCATATTTTGCCATTATTTTTTCTTGGACTTCTTGTATTACTTTTTGGCTATCAAACTTACTTTCTGTTAAAGATTCAATCGTATCTACATTAAAGGTATTCATAATATCTTGTAATAAAGCTTCTTTATTTACATTACCTTCTTCTGCTGCATAGTAGTTTACTACTGTTTCTACTTCGGAATGCATCATTTTTACAATACTATCTTTTAAATCTTCTCCATCTAGTACTTGTCTTCTTTGTTTATAAATAATTTCTCTTTGTGTATTCATAACATCATCATATTGTAACACATTTTTACGAATACTAAAGTTTCTACCTTCTACTCTTTTTTGTGCAGATTCCACTGCATTAGATAGCATCTTATTTTGCAATTCCATGTCTTCATCGGCACCTAATCTATCATAAATAGTAGTAATCATATCACCACCAAATATTTTCATTAGGTCATCATCTAACGAAATATAAAATCTAGAAACACCTGGATCTCCTTGACGTCCACTACGTCCACGAAGCTGATTATCAATTCTTCTAGATTCGTGTCTTTCGGTACCAATAATTCTAAGTCCGCCAGCATCAATTACTTTTTGTTTTTCTTCTTTTATTTCTTCTGCAAATTTTGCTTCTAATTCACGGAATGTTTTTCTTGCTTCTAATATTTCTGTATCCTCTGTTTCATTAAAAGCAGTGGCTTGCTCAATTAATTCGGAATCGTAGTTTCGTTTCCTCATTTCCTGTTTTGCTAAATATTCGCTATTTCCACCAAGCATAATATCGGTACCACGACCTGCCATATTGGTAGAAATAGTAACTGCACCAAATTTACCAGCTTGTGCAATAATTTCCGCTTCTTTCTCATGATACTTCGCATTTAACACTTCATGCTTTATTCCTTCTTTTTTAAGGATACTGCTTAGTTTTTCTGATTTTTCAATAGATACCGTACCTACTAGAACCGGCTGTCCTTTTTCATGACTTTCTTTAATTGCTTTTACAACTGCTCTATATTTTGCAGCTTCATTCTTATAAATAGCATCATTTAAATCCTCACGAATCATTGGCTTGTTGGTAGGAATTGCAATAACATCTAAGTTATAAATCTCGTTAAATTCTTTTTCTTCTGTCATTGCAGTACCTGTCATACCAGATAATTTTTCATACATTCTAAAGTAGTTTTGGAAGGTAATAGTTGCTAATGTCTTAGATTCATCTGCTATTTTTACATGCTCCTTTGCTTCAATAGCTTGGTGAAGCCCATTATTATATCTTCTTCCATACATAATTCTTCCTGTAAATTCATCTACAATTAAAACTTCACCATCTTTTACAATGTAATCAATATCTTTTTTCATTACGCCATGTGCACGTAATGCTTGATTTACATGGTGCACTAAAGTAGAGTTTTCCAAATCATTAAAGTTATCTAAATGGAAAGTTTCTTCAGCTTTTTTAATTCCCTTTTGGGTAAGAGAAGCAGATTTTGCTTTTAAATCTACAATATAATCGTATTTTTCATTATCTTCGGCTTGCTGAGTGTTTTTTACATCTTCTTCTACAATTACTTTTGGAGTTAATCTACGAACAAAATCATCTGCTGTTTTATAAAGGTCAGAAGATTGGTTGGCTCTACCAGAAATAATAAGCGGTGTACGTGCCTCATCAATTAAAATACTATCAATCTCATCCACAATAGCATATTTTAATTTTCTTTGTACTAATTGTTCTTTATAAATAACCATATTATCTCTTAAATAGTCAAATCCAAATTCATTGTTCGTTCCATAAGTAATATCCGCATGATAAGCAACTCTTTTAGCATCTGGTTTCATTCCACTGATAGCAAGTCCTACTGTTAATCCCAAGAAACGATATAATTTTCCCATCCATTCACTATCTCTTTTAGCAAGATAATCATTTACAGTAATAACATGAACGCCTTCCCCTGTTAAAGCATTCAAATACACTGGTAAAGTAGCTACTAATGTTTTACCTTCACCAGTTTTCATTTCTGCTATTCTACCTTGGTGCAAAATAATACCACCAATTAATTGCACATCAAAATGTCTCATTCCTAATACTCTTTTAGAAGCCTCTCTTACAACTGCAAAAGCTTCTGGTAAAAGGTCATCTAATGTTTTTCCTTCTTGTAATTGTTTTTTAAAATAGGGGGTTTTTGCCTGCAACTCTGTATCAGAAAGCTTAGAAATTTCAGGTTCTAAAGCATTTATTTTTTCTACTATTGGTCTAATTCTTTTAATTTCTTTTTCACTATATGTTTTAAAGAATCCCACAATCAACAACTCCTCATTTTGCTTATTTTTTACTTACTTACTATATCATTTTTTTTGGGCAAGTGCAATACTTTTATCTAAAGAAAAAGAGAAGCCCAAATTTAAGCTTCTCTCTTTCCATTTCACCGAAAAAGCGAAAAACATTCCGGTAGAAACGGTAGTACCACCCAAATAATGATGGTCGCGGGAATTAATCCAATAAAGAATCCTAAAATAAAATTTTTATTTAGTATCATATGCTCCCGTCTCCGCTTCATTTGCTTTGCCTCCTTTATTTCTAAAGTAATAATATTATAACACTTTTTAGCATGAATAGCAACTCTTTCGAATATAGATAAGTAACGGTATTTTAAAAGAAAGAAGGATGCACTATGTTTATTTGTAATGTAAAGATAAATAGTACCAAAATTTTTAAAGCAATTTTTGTGGTGGTTTGTATTAGTATTGTTATTTTATTTGGTGTAGCAGTATATAAAGTAATGTTTGGAAGTATTAAGGCATCTCCTCGGGAATAGTATAAATAAGGTACAAACAATTACAAGTAGTAATTATACCAGTATATTACAAACAGTTCATGAAAATATTGATGGATATGTTGGCCAAAAAATTTGTTTTACTGGCTATGTATATCGTGTTTATGATATACAAGAGAATCAATTTATATTAGCAAGAGATATGATTGTAAGTTCTGATTTTCAAAGTGTTGTAGTTGGTTTTTTATGTGAATATGATAAAGCGAAAAACTTTGATAATAATACATGGGTAGAAGTAACAGGTGAAATTACAAAAGGAGATTATCATGGCGATATGCCTATTGTAAAAGTTACCCAAATCACAAAAGTAGATGCTCCAAAAGATGAATTTGTTTATCCTCCTGATGGTACATATGTTCCTACTAGTAATTATTTATAAAAGACCTATTGTCCATAATAGGTCTTTTACTTTTTTATTGCAATCAAGGCTTTAATAGGAATACCCGCTTCTGAAAACATTTTTTCATGTTCGGTTACAATATTTTCCGGTACCTGCTCTTGATGAAGATTTTCTGTTTTCCAACTAATGGTAAAACCTTCTTCTAACAGATAAGAAATACTATCTTTAAAAAGCGCAGCATCATCGGTTTTAAAATAAATTTCTCCCCCCTGTTTTAAAAACACCTTATAATGTTCTAATTGTCTTGTATAGGTAAGTCTTCTTTTTTTATGTGTATTTTTAGGCCAAGGGTTACAAAAATTAATATAAATTCTATCAACTACATCTTTTTCATTACACATGAGTAAAATTCTTTGTATATCATGTTTTGTTATATAAATATTGTTTATTGGCAAGTCTTTTTCGTGATACTCTTTTTCAATATTTCTTTTGCAAAGGCCTAGCATAGAGTCTACTACATCAATAGCTAAATAATTAATTTCTGGATGACTGCTTGCAAGTTTTGCAATAAAAGTACCTTTACCACATCCTAGTTCTAAGTGAAGTGGCCCTTTTTTAGAATATAATGCATGCCACTTTCCTATTTGTTCTGTTGGATTAGAAATATAAAAAGGACATTCCATTAATTCCGTTTTTGCCCATTTTTTACAACGTATTCGCATGTTTCTTCTCTCCTATTATCCTAGATGCTAATGATTATATCATAAAAAATTTTTCTTTTCAAATATTACCCCTGAATAGATGAACTAAAAATATTGTAAAAGAAAATAAAATATGATATAATATTTATGTTAATTTCTTTTTTATCCTGTTTTACAGGTTGATATATAGGCAGTTACGATAAAATAATTATTTTAAGGAGGATTTGTATGTTAAGTCTAATTTTAGGTGTGGTAATTATTCTTCTTGTGGTCTTTTTGATTTTATGGAAAATATATCCCAAAAGAGAAGATGGTTTTAGTATAATGTCTATGTTCTGTGTGATGGCAATTATAGGGTTACTTATTCCTATTTGTACACTATCTACTACAGTAGCCACGGAAAGCACCATTGATAGCAAAATTGCAATGTATGAAGAAGAAAATGCCAAGATTGAACAAGACATTGATAGAATTGTCGAACACTATTTAAAATATGAACAGGATACATTTGCCAACCTAAAAGATGAAAGTCCAATTACTTTAGTTACATTATTCCCCGAACTTAAGTCGGATGCTCTTGTACAACAACAGTTAGAAATTTATGTTGATAATAATGCTGAAATAAAGAGTCTGAAGGAAGAAAAAATTGATATTGCCAAGAAAAAGTATTTGCTCTACTTTGGCAAGTAATTGGAGTACAAAAACTGTTTGTTGCTGAAAAGCGACTAAACAGTTTTTGTGCTTTCTGGTAGTTTTACTATATTTTATTAAATAGTATTCGCTTATTGTACCAAAGGATGCTAATGATTATACCATAAAAAATTTTTCTTTTCAAACTGCTTGCAATCGAATCTTCTATTTGCTATAATTAAAAAGAAATAAGCAAGTATGCTGGAACTGGCAGACAGGCACGTTTGAGGGGCGTGTGCAGAAATGCGTATGGGTTCAAGTCCCATTACTTGCACCAAAAAAGAAGTTGTTTTCATACAACTTCTTTTTTCTCACTTTACAATCAGTCCCATTAGTTCTGCCAAGTCTACTGCTTGCATAGGAGTTACGGTGCATCCTTTTACATCTTCTATTTGCACTACAATTCCTTCTATTTGACTGGTTCGAAAGTCTATACCTTTTAGACTAGTACGAAAAAAAGAACTTCCATTCCAATTGCAATCTTGTGTATAAAATTCTTTTAAGGTTGCCTCTTGTATACTACTTCCGGTTAGGTCGCTTTTTTTCCATAAAACATTTTTAAAACTAGCTGTACTAAAGTTACTATACTTCCCCTGTATTTCTTCTAAACATGCATGATGCCAAAAGGTTCCTGAAAAATTACAACCTACCAATTTGCAGTTTAAAAAATGTGTTCGTATTAAACTAGAATTACTAAAATTAGTATTGGAAAAATCACAGTTTTCAAAAATAACATCACAAAAACTGCTATTAGAAAAATTACAATATACCATTTGGCAATTTTTTACCTCACAAGAAGACATTTCTACCTTTTCTGCTTCTAATCCATTTTGATGTATACTATGCAAAGCTATTCCTTGTATCGTATCTTGTGGAAACACTTCAGGAATAGTACTTACTTCTTTTGCAAGATGAATCATTGGTTTATAAATATTCATGTTTTAAACTCCTTTTTTCTATTATAACGATTGCTTTGCTATTTTACAAGACTTTACAAAAGAGTTCTTATTTTATATACTAATAGAAAAGGAGTAAAAATTTATGAAACTAGAATACACGATACAAAATACCGATTCTTATCAAACTGTAAAAGGGGTACTAAAAAACCATTTTCATCTTTCCGAGCGATTATTTTCACAAGTAAAAAGAAGAGAATTGATATTTGTAAATGGCTTTAAAGCTGTGCCTTATGCCTTGGTACATCCCGGAGATATAATAGAAGTAGTACTAGATTATCCAGAGGATAATTCAAATATTGTTCCTACGAAAATGCCATTAGATATTGTATATGAAGATGAATGGTACCTTGTTTTAAATAAACCTGCTGGTATTAGCACCCACCCTTCTATTCTACATTATGAAAATAGCCTTTCCAATGGTGTTTGTTATTATTTTCACGAAATAGATCTTTGCAAAAAAATACGCCCTATTCAGAGATTAGATAAAAATACTTCTGGCTTAATTTTTTTTGCGAAAAATGAATATGTACAAAATAGTTTTTCCTTTCAAATGCAACAAGGAACATTGGTAAAAGAATATCTTACCATAATAGAAGGACATTTGGATAAACCATCTGGCACAATAGATTTACCAATTAGCAGAAAAGAAGGAAGTATTATGGAACGAATCATTTCTCCAGAAGGAGAAAGAGCGATAACAAAATATGAAGTAGTTCAAGAAACGAAAGACCTGTCTTTGGTAAAATGTCTATTAATTACAGGTAGAACCCATCAAATTCGTGTTCACATGAAAGCAATTGGTCATCCTGTTGTAGGAGATTTTTTATATGGAACCGAATCTCCTTTTATTGGTAGACAAGCCTTGCATAGTTACCATATAAAAGCCAAACATCCTGTTACTAATACAGAAGTAGAATATATTTGTCCTTTACCACAGGACATGGAAAAATTATTGTCTCTTTAATTTTTATTACGGCTACTACAATTTTTGGTAAAACTTTATTTCTACTAAACAGAAAAAAAGTGCTATGACAGCACTTTTTTCTTTTAAGTATACCTATAAGCCGGGTTCTGTTTTTCAGATAATCATTTATCTAGGATATATATTACTATATACCTCAAGCCACGCTAAGAGAAGACGGCGAGCAGCCTTAACCTTCTTTATTTAGGTGTTGCTCCAGATGGGGTTTACATATGCCTAATATGTCACCATATTAGCGGTGAGCTCTTACCTCCCCTTTTCACCCTTACCTAAATAGTTAGGCGGTTATTTTCTGTTGCACTTTCCTTAAGGTTACCCTCACTGGCCGTTAACCAGCATCTTTGCTCTATGGAGCCCGGACTTTCCTCATATACGACCTTTCGGTACTGTATCCGCGATTATCCAATATACTCTTTTTTATTATACCGAATTTTACTTCAGAAATCAAGCTGTTAACAGATTAATTTCGGAAATAAGATTTTTATATTTAATATAATAGATTTCTTTTTCTTGTAATTCTACCGAGCTTTGTAATTCTTTTAGTAAAATATAGCTTTTATTTACGGTATATTGCTTTTCTTCTTGGAAAGACATATCATTCATCACTTTATTAAAATATTCTTCTGCCTGCTGTAATCTAGCTGTTACTTCTTCCCAATTATCGGTTTCTACTGCCGAATAGCTTAGTACAATATTGGCTTTTGTTTGGTATAAATTCGTAGAGAATTCATTTAAACAAGAAGCGGAATACTGTGGCAAAAACCCATATAAATCTGCTAGTGCTACAATGGTATTTGCTTTATCTTCTTTAGCAATATTACTGGTAACAATATCTAGTTGTTTTCCAAAATTTAAAATGCTATCGGAATCTAAATCTACCTTATATAAATCTAACAAAATAGTTGCCCAAATGTCATGTAAATTTTCTACATCTTTTTTTAATGTTTCCCAATCTATTTGTGTATTTCGATTATTTAAAATTGTATCTGGTGAAAGCGATGTTTGTTCTTTCTTTTCTCCTTTTTCCTCTTCTCCCTCTGTATTTTCTTTCGATTTTCCTTCTTCGCTTTCTCCATTTTCTTGATTTTGCGAGCCTCCTGTAGTATTGCTCTCTTCGGCATCAGGTATTTTTCCTTCTTCTATCTCAATAGGAAGAACGGTATAGTTATCATATGAAATATTATTTAAAGAATTTAAAATATAGATAAAACGGTTATCTAAATATTTTATTTCTTCTGCTATTTTTTGCGTTATATCTTCTGTTTTTTTCCCGCCTTCAGAACATCCTGTTAAAGAAATGAGTGCAACCATTATCATGGTAAAAAGTAGCATTCCTTTTCGTATTGTTCCATATTCAGTTTTCCTTGCCATACAAATCTCTCCTAATTTATTTCCTTTTTCTACAATTTTGTAGATTATTTGTATTACTAGTATGCGCAAAAAATTACCTTTTATTCTCTTGTATAGCTTTCTATAATAAAATCCATACTATTTTTAAAGGAGTTTTTCTGATGAGTAGTATTGTAAGATTATATAGTAATGATAAAAGTGCTATTTCTCACTTTTTAAAAAATTTTCTAGAACAAGATATTGTGTTAGAAAACGAGTTAGAATGGGAAAAGAAATATGAAAACCCAATAGAAATTGCAGATATTATTGGAAGTTTTATTGATAACAATGATAAATACCCTATCAATATGTGGATTAGCTTAGATGCTGGTGTGTTTTTAAATGTGACAGAACAAAATTCTGATGAAATTATTCGTTATTTGTATGAAAGATTTCCTTGGTAGAGGGTATTCCTTAAAAAGCAAAATAAAATGAAAAAAAGTAGAATCTTTTCTACTTTTCTTTTTCTAATAAAATAGTCACTGGTCCATCGTTTATTAGGCTTACTTTCATGTCTGCTCCAAAAATTCCCTTTTCTACCTTTAATCCAGATTCTTCTTTACATTTTTGAATAAAATATTCATACATTTTATTACCAAGTTCTGGTTTTGCAGCTCCAATAAAACTTGGACGGTTGCCAGAAGTACAATCGGCATATAAAGTAAATTGAGAAATTAATAATAATTCTCCTTTAATATCTTGGATAGAAAGATTCATTTTTTCGTTTTCATCACGAAAAATTCGTAAATGTAGTAGTTTTTTTACTAAATAATCCGCTACTTCTTCTGTATCTTCTGGTCCTACTCCAACAAATACTAAAAAGCCTTTCTGAATACTTCCTACTTGTTTTCCTTCTACTGCTACATTTGCTTCTTTTACTCTTTGTACAACTAATCGCATTTACTTCCTCCTAATTTATTCTTGCTCTAAATTGGTTTGTTCCTCTTTTTGGGGTATAGAAATCGGTGTATTATTTTCTGTTTCTTCCTGTTGTAATGTCCCACAATTTGGACAAAAACGGTAAGAAGATGCTATTTCTAAAAAGCAATGTGGACATTGTTTTTTCTCTCGTAAAGCTAAGATTTTTTTCCTTATTTCTTCTATTTGTGATGCTAACTTATCAATTTCTATACACTCTTCTAAAGTAAGTTCGTATATATTTTGCTTTTCTTCACGAATATGGTTTTCATACACCTTTTTTCCTATTTCCTCATATAAATCTTCTATTTGTGATTTATATCCTGCCATTTTCATTTTTTGTTTTGCTTCTTTTGCAATCTTGCTTGTTTTGTCTACTGTAACATAACACACGTGTGAAGTTTTTTTGCCAATTTCATTTATCAAATCCATAATTAACCTCCATGTTTATAGTACTTTATATTAGTATTACTGATTTGAAGATTATTATACTAGTTTTCTTTACTTATTCACTTCTTTTTTCTCGTGTCATTAAAATTTTTACTGCTTCTTTTGGCTCTAAGTGATGATATAATACATCATATACAGTATGTACAATTGGCATATCTACTTGATACCTGTTTGAAAGTTCGTAAGCTACTTCTATGTTATCAATACTTTCTATGGTCATTCCTACTTGCTTTTTGGTTTCTTCTATAGTAAGTCCACTACCAATTAACATTCCTGCTTTACGATTTCTACTATGTTCACTTAAACAAGTAACAATTAAATCTCCTAAGCCAGTTAAGCCATAAAAAGTAGATTGTTTACCACCCATTTTTACACCTAACTTAGAAATTTCTACCAACCCTCTTGTCATTAATGCTGCAAAGGAATTATCTCCTAAATTTAATTCTTTTGCAATTCCGGCACAAAAAGCAATAATGTTTTTTAACGCTCCACCAAGTTCTACTCCTTTTATATCATCTGAAGTATATACACGCATGGTTTCTGACATAAAAGTATCTTGAATATTTTTGCAAAGTGCTTCATCTGTTGATGCTACTACCATTGCTGTTGGTATTCCTAAAGAAACTTCTTCTGCATGACTTGGACCGGATAAAACACCAGTAGAAATATTAGATGGTAATTCTTGTTGTAATACTTCATCTAAGGTTAATAATGTTTCTTTTTCAAAGCCTTTTGAACATACTATTACTTGTTGATTTGTAATATAGCTTTTATATTGCTTTGCAATTTCTCTTGTAAATTTGGATGGCGTTACATGTAGCAAAATGCTACTTCCTTGTATTGCTTCTTCCATATTGGTAGTACAAAATATGTTTTCTGGAATATGCGCCAATGGTAAAAATTTGCATTTTCTTTCATTATTTATTAGGTCTGCTTCTTCTTTGGCAAAAGACCATATTTTTACGTTATTTCCTAATTTTGCTAAATGAATTGCTAGGGCTGTTCCCCAGCTTCCACTTCCTATAACACTAATTGTTTTCATGTTTCTTCTTCCTTTTGTTTATTTTTTAAAACTAATTTTATTTTCGGTTCCTGTTAAAATTCTCTTGATATTGCTTCTATGATTAAATAGTACAATAACGGCAACAATAATACTAAATATTAAATAACTTCCTGGCACTAAGTAATGTTCTGTTATAAATAATGTAAGAACTGGGTATAAAATAGCAGCTGCGACAGAACCTAAAGAAACCATTCTGGTAAGTGTCATTAACACTAAAGCAAATACAAGGCAAATAAGTCCAATTTGCCAGTTAATCATAAGTAAAATTCCTAAAGAAGTGGCAATTCCTTTTCCTCCTTTAAATTTAAAGAAAACTGGAAAAGTATGACCAATAATAACAAATATTCCTGCGATTTGTACTAATAATGCTTTATCTACATTAGGAATAATACTACCTAATAACATGGCAATACCAATTGCTACTACACCTTTTAAAATATCACAAATAAGAGTAATAGCAGCAGCCCCTTTTCCTACTGAACGGAGCATATTGGTTGTACCTGCGTTTCCACTTCCTTTTTCTCTTACATCAAATCCTGCTACACGTTTACTAATAATAACAGAAAAATTAACACTTCCTATTAAATAAGCTATAATTCCAATACAAATATATGCTAACATATTGTTTCCTCCTTTTTATTCTTTTTCTATTTTCTCTCTTACTATAATTCTTACTGGCGTTCCCGTTAAGCCAAATTCTTTACGAATTTGATTTACTAAATATCTTTCATATGAAAAATGGAATAATGATGCATCGTTTACAAAAATTACAAATGTTGGTGGTTTGGTAGATGCCTGTGTACCATATAAAATTTTTAAACGTTTTCCTTTATCTGTTGGTGGCTGTACCAAAGCAATAGCTTCATTAATAACATCATTTAATACCGATGTTGCCACTCTAAGGCTGTTTTGTCTATTTACTTCATTTATCATTTCAAATAATTTATGCACTCTTTGTCCTGTTTTAGCAGAAATAAATAAAATAGGTGCATAAGACAAATATGATAGTTTTTCATACACTTGTTTTTGATATTTTTCTAAGCTACCAGTTTCTTTTGGGTATTCGTCCCATTTGTTTACTACAATAATAATTCCTTTTCCTGCTTCGTGTGCTTCTCCTGCAATTTTGGTATCTTGCTCGGTAACACCTTCTAAGGCATCTATCATAAGTAAACATACATCTGCTCTTTCAATAGCTAATTGTGTTCTCATTACACTATATCGTTCCAAATTTTCTGTTACTTTACTTTTACGTCTAACACCTGCGGTATCAATAAAAACATATTTTCCAAACTCATTTTCAAATTCAGAATCAATGGCATCTCTGGTTGTTCCAGCAATATTACTTACAATAACTCTATTTTCTCCCAAAATTTTATTAACCAAAGAAGATTTGCCAACATTTGGTTTTCCGATAATTGCTACCTTAATAGCATCTTCTATGTTTTCCTCTTCTCCTTTAGGAGGTAATTTTTCGTATACTGCATCTAATATATCTCCAATTCCCATGGCATTTACAGCAGATAATGGAAAAGGATCTCCTAAACCTAAGTTATAGAATTCGTAAATTTCATCTGGCACTTTACCAAAAGTATCTACTTTATTACAAACAAGTACCACTGGTTTTCCTGATTTTTTTAAAAATAAAGCAATTTCTTTATCTGCTTCTACCACTCCTTGCTTAATATCTGTTACAAAAATAACAACATCCGCAAGTTGTATGGCAATATTTGCTTGTTCACGCATACCTGCTAAAATAACATCTTCCGATTTTGGTTCAAATCCACCCGTATCAATTAGTGTAAAATTTCTACCACGCCAGTTTGTTTCGGCATATACTCTATCTCTAGTTACTCCTGGTACATCTTCTACAATGGAAATTCTTTTTCCAGCTAAATAATTAAAAAAAGTGGACTTTCCTACATTAGGTCTTCCTATAATTGCTACAATTGGCTTCGCCATTTTTTCTCACCTCACTACTTGTAATATTGTATACTATCTCTTCTAAAATAGCAATATAAAATTCTTAATTTTGGTTACTGTTTCTCTTTTGTAGGCTTTTTACGTACCATATGTAATACCCTACTGTTACTAAAAGACCTATTCCGGTTAGAATATATGAAGCAACCATAATATTGGTTCCTGTAAAGGTTACTTGTACCTTTGCATTTTCTAAATCTTTTAAAATCTCTACTCCTAGCATTCCATGCTCTGTTTCGTAAAGGTTTGGATAATATATTCCCTCTTCTGTTTCTATTTGTACAGTGTAACCTGGATAAAAGAGATACGGCAATTCTAATAACGTTCCTTGTCTTGCACTACATAAAAAGCTTAAATTTGTATTTTCTTTTTGCTCCTCTTGTATCAATCCTTCTCCAGAAAGAATATGCACTTTTTGATCTCTTGTTTCTAAATAACTTCTATTTTGAAACGCTTTGCTAGGCATATATTCCATACTCGCCATACCAGCATGCACTCTTCCTGTAGAAGCGGTTAATGGTACTGCTGGTATATAGTTTGCGATATCCCACTCTTCGTATTGCAATCTTGGGAGAATCACAATTCCTGTTAGCACGGTTTGAGACAGTAACAATACCAAAATATCTTTCCATCCAAAGTCTTTAATGAGTAGGTAAAAATCCATACCTGCAATCACACTAAAGAAAAAGGTAGCAATTTCTAACATTCTCCATGGGAATTGTAACATTTTAAAAACAGCAGGTAATTTTTCAAATGGAAATATCTTTAATGTAACCAAACAAGATAATATACCTGCTATGGTAAAAAATAAATACGTTCTTTTTTGTTCTTTCGTGATAAGTTTTTTACTCCATACCAAAGGAGTAAGTAACATTCCTATTAAAGGTACAAAGCCTATTTCAAATACTAATGTTTCTGCTTTTGGTGTATAAAACAAACGATAAAAGGAAAGCTTGTTTTCTACCAATACCTCTCCTCTCTCCATTCTACCAGGAACAAAAACTTCATATAAAGTAGCATTTTTGTACTCTAGCAACGGTAGTAAAAATAAACTGCTACAAAGAAGAATAAAAATAGCTAACAGTAATATTGTTTTCCAATTTTTATTTTTCCATAACACTTTATAATGTACCAACACATATACCAAGCAAAAAAGTGCCACCATAAAGCAAGATAACATATGGGTAAGGATTAATCCGAACTGCTCCTATTACCAGAAAAAAAGACTTTTGTTTTTCACCATAACATAAATGGTACAATCCTAAAAATACAAGAGGAATAAACACAAATGCTGTAAACTCTGCTACTGCTACTCTTAGGTATAAGTCAGTAAGATGGTATGGTGCTAGCATATAAAGCCCTGCTACTATAATTCCTGCTTTTTCGCTTTTGGTAAAGGTTTTGGCAAACCAAAACATGGTAATACCAGAAGCAAGTGTTGCCCAAAATAAAAATAATTTAAGCATAATAACATAGTCTGTTGTAAAAAGGCGAAAAATTAATGGAACAATAGCTGTAAAAGGGCTATAAAACGTGTTCCAATTATAGCCAAATCCATTACAAAAAGCAGACATGATGACAGGAAACACTTGTCCTTCTTCTATAGAACTAAGTGTTCCAATCAAACGGCAAATATGCTGTATGCCATCATCTCTTGTTATATTTAAATCTTGTCTGATAAAAGGAATACAAATAATAAGTGCTAGTACTATAAGAAAAATATAGGGTATTCCCTTTTTTATTATTTCTTTTCTTTTCATTGTCTTTTTCCTATTCTCTTTTTCATTATTCATCTACAATAATATTGTTACTCTTCTTCTCTTTTTCAGCCAATTTAGTATGTATTATCCATATGATAAATCCTAATAAAGATATAGCAGATATTCCATAAGCTACTTTGGTAAGAAGCGTTCCTTCAAAAGTTACCTGGATACTTCCTTTTGTCATTTCTTTTGGTAATTCTATTTGAATAAAACCATGTTCCGATTCTGTATATGGAATTATTTCTGTTTTTCCTGTATCTCCTCTATATTCTATACGATAACCTAAATAATATAAATAAGGAAGTTCTAAAAAGGTTATTTTTGGGTCTTTTTCAAAGGTTAAGGTATAGGTTAGATTTTCCTTTTTTTCTTCTATTTTCTTTACATTTCCTTGTAGTACAATAGAAATCTCGTTTGGTCTTTCATCAATATATTTACAACCATCTTGGTATGTTTTTACTGGCAAATATTCTCTATTAATATTATGTACATTCGTTGTTTCATTTTGAAGTATGCTATCAACTAAACTATTATCTGCTTCTAAGTTTTCACTTCTATAAGAATTTGCCATTGGTAAAACAGCAAGTGTCATCATTGCTAAAATAAGATAACTAAAAATGGTAATAGTTTTGGCGTCTTTATGAAAAATATAGCTAATGAATACTTGTATATTGATTGCTCCTACTACTCCTAAGAAAAAGCTAGCGAACCCCAACATTCTCCATGGGTATTGGATATTCGCAAATAGGTTTGGTAGTATTCTCCAGAAGAAAAACTTAGTACACATCAGCACACTAATAGTTCCAAAAAGAATAAACACTAAAACCGTTTTTTTATCCTTTTCTTCCATTTTAGAATACGTAAAGAAGATAAGTAAATTAGAGATAAGAAGCGGTATTCCTATGGTTAAATTTAGTTCTTCTTCTTCCGGTGTTATGAACAATCGACTAGGTTCTATTGCATGTTGATATACCCAGTCCACATTAGTTAGCATATATTTGGTATCAAAGATAACATAATCGCATGCCAGCATATTTTCTACTATAGGAATAGTAAAAAAGGCTGTAACAGCTAATATAATGCCTGCATTTCCAAAACATTTTAACAAAACTTGTTTCTCTTTTGATTTTGGAAGATAAAACAATAGGTATATCACAGAAAAAATAGCAGTATAAAACAAAGTAATACTGTGTGTTAATACCAAACCTATTGCCCCAATAGAAATATAATAATGCTTTTTGCCATCTTCTTCTAATAAGTTATAAAGTCCTAAAAATACTAGCGGAATGAACATAAAAGCAACAAATTCTCCAATAGCAAAACGGGTATAAATATCGGTTAAATGATAAGGTGCTGTTATATATAAAACAGCTGAAATTAAGGCTGTTAGTCTATTTTTTGTCACTTTTTGTGTAAATGCATACATAGCAATTCCAGACAAAAATATAGTAATTAGCGTAAATAGCTTTAATCCCAATGTATAACTATTTACTAACATTTTTATAAGTAGTGGTCCAAAAGTTACTAGTGGTGGATAAAAAAGATTGATAGCATAACCAAATCCCTCACAAAAAAGGGAAGAAATCATTGGTGGAAAATGAGAACCTTCTTGTATAATTTTATCTACCCCAATAACCCTTGCTAAGTGAAGATATCCATCATCCCCTGAAACAATATTAGTAGACAATAACGGCCAAAATAACAATAGACTAATTATTAAAATAACAATATAGTGTAATATTTTTGATTCTTGCATCCATGTAAGTACTTTTGTTTTCATGTTTTACTCCTATCTTTTGTAAAATTAATAGGTTATTTTTCCTTGTAATAAATCGTCTTGTTTTACCCATTCTGACACAGGAATAACAAGATATTCCTTTTCTGTTTTTCGTACAATAACCTGCTCGATTCCTGCATTAATAATCATTTTTCGACACATTTGGCAACAACCTGGATTTTCTTCGTATTCTCCGGTATCTGTTCTGTATTGTACAAGATATAAAGTGGCCTCTAACATTTCCCTTCTAGAGCCACTAATAAGTGCGTTTTGCTCTGCATGTACGGAACGGCAAGCATCGTATCCTGCATGCCTTACATTTGGAAAAAACTTCTTTTTGGAGCAAAAACCTAAATCCACGCAATTTTCTCTTCCACGTGGTGCACCACTATAGCCGTGTAGCAATAATTTCATCATTATTTACAATAACAGCCCCACTCTTTTTTCTTAAGCATGTACTTCTGGAAGCTACTACTTTTGCAATATCTAAATAATAATTAATTTTATCAATTCTTTTTTCCATTTTGCATCTCCTATTTTTTTAAAATTATATCAATTCTTGTTCCAAAAAGCAACAAAAAAACAGCAACAAATTTGCTGTTTCTTACGCTATATCAAATTTTTTAGTTTTCTTCTTTTTTTGCAATAACTTCCTTACCATTATAGTATCCACAATTTGGGCATACTCTATGTTGCATCACTGGTTCGTGACAATGTGAACAAGTAGCAAAGTTTTGGTTTTCTAATTTCCATGTAGATCTTTTTGCTCCAGTTCTTGCTTTTGACCATCTTCTTTTTGGTTGTGCCATTTTTGTTCCCCCCTCTTGTATTTATTTCTCTATAGAATGTATTATTTCTAACAATTTCTGATACTATAGAATTATACTAATATTTTCCTCGTTTGTCAAGTGAAACCTTTTCTTTTTTCAAATTGTTCGAAACTTTTTTGTTTTTTCGCATATACTAAAGAATAAGAAAAAGGAGGATTTTATGTGTGGATTTGTTGGATACGTTGATTTACATAGAGATATAGTAAAAGAAAAAGAAACGATATTACAAATGAATAATACACTAAAAAAAAGAGGACCAGATGAAGAAGGCTATTATGCAAATAGTCATATTCAATTAGGACATAGACGTTTAATTATTACCGATGCTAAAGGGCGGAAAGCAACCTATGGTGTTTCAGTATGAAAATCAGGAATATGCTATTTGTTATAACGGGCAATTATACAACACAGAGGACTTACGTAAAGAATTATTAGAAATTGGCTATACGTTTGAAGGATATTCGGATACAGAAGTTGTACTAAAAGGATTTGTAGAATTTGGATATGAGCTACCCAAAAAATTAAATGGTGTTTATTCATTTGCTATTTGGAATCAGAAAAAACAAGAGTTATATTTCGCAAGAGACCCTTTTGGTATTAAACCATTATTTTATTCTATTGTAGATGGCACTATTCTGTTTGCTTCCGAAATAAAAGCTATTTTAAAACATCCTTCTGTAGAAACAGTTGTAGATAAACAAGGAATTAGTGAGTTAATAGGCTTAGCTCCTTGCCATACTCCAGGTTTAACGGTATTTAAAAATATTTATGAAATAAAGCCAGGCTACTACGCCGTATACAAATCTTCTGGATTTTACGAAATACAGTATTGGAATTTGATTAGTAAGCGATATACGGACTCTTTTTCCGAAACTTGTGAAAAAATTCGCTTTTTACTGCAAGACGCCATCGAAAGACAACTTGTTTCTGATGTTCCACTTTGTACCTTTTTATCTGGTGGGTTAGATTCTAGCATTATTACTACTTATGTAAGCCGTTATTATCAAAAGAAAAACTTACCGACTCTGCATACCTATTCAGTTGATTATATTGATAATGATAAAAATTTTGTAAAAAGTGATTTTCAGCCAAATTCGGATAAAGACTATATTACCTTAATGGCAGAAAAACTGCAAACCAAGCATCATACAATTTTGATTGACACTCCTGAACTTGCCGAAAGCTTAGAAGAAGCCATGATTGCAAGAGATATGCCTGGTATGGCAGATGTCGACTCTTCACTTTTGCTGTTTTGCAAAAAGGTAAAAGAAAGTGGCATGACTGTAGCAATATCTGGTGAATGTGCTGATGAAATTTTTGCAGGGTATCCTTGGTTTTTTAGAGAAGATGCACTGCGTAGCAACACTTTTCCATGGTCCATTGCACTTACAGAAAGACAGCAATTATTAAATCCTGCACTTGCAGAAAAAATTAATTTAAAAGAATATATTGGTTATCGTTACCGTGAAAGTTTAGCACAAGTTCCAACATTAGATTACGATAGTAAAGAAACAGCAGAAAAACGAAAAATTACGTACTTGACACAAACTTGGTTTATGCAAACATTACTAGAACGTTCCGATAGAATGGCACTTGCCAATGGATTAGATATTCGTGTACCATTTTGTGATTACCGTATTGTAGAATATTTATGGAACATTCCTTGGGAAGTAAAATCTTTAAACAGCAGAGAAAAAGGATTATTGCGTTATGTTGTAAAAGATATATTACCAGAAGAAATTGTATCAAGAAAGAAAAGCCCTTACCCTAAAACACATAATCCAAACTATTTAGCAAAGGTAAAAGAAATGTTATCTACTATTCTACAAAACCCTAATGCGCCGATTCATCAATTATTAAACGATAACTACATGAAAGAAATTTTAGAAACTGACGGAAAAGCCTTTAGTAGACCGTGGTTTGGACAGTTAATGACCGGCCCGCAGCTTATGGCTTATTTGTGCCAGGTTAATATGTGGCTTGAGAGATATGAGCCTAGGATTGAATTATAAAGTTTATGAGAGGTATTAAACATCAAATGCATACGGTAAATACCTTCTACCTCCATAATTTTCTTTTTTCAAACTTGAGGTTCCCAATTGGAACCTCAAGTTTTCAAGTTCATCTTTTGTCAAGTGTTTTTTCAATTATCTATTTTTTCTGACATTTATTTTTATAATTTGTAACATTGCACTATCCTCACCAATCTGGAACAATTATTTTATTTTGCTTTTCTCCCCACTACTACAAATCTTCCATCTTTTGTATGATACGAACAAGTGGATAATGTGATTAGTTGTTCTTTGTAACTCGCAGTTTTTTGAATTGGATAGAGTGATGCTTTTTTTATATTATCGATAAAATGGTTATATTCTTCTTCGTTTTTTGCATCTATAAAATAATAATAGCGAAATACGTTTTTTTCGTGTTTATAGTATACTTTTGATAAAAAGACAGAAATAATATCATATTCCGCATCTTCTTTTTCTGTTGTGAAGCGGATTGTAGGATGTTCTTTGTAATAGGATTCCTTTTCATACTTTAATAATTCTTGAAACATGGTACCATTATTTAAATTATGACCATGAATCATGTAATTACAGCTAGGTATTTCCCAGTTATAGTCTTTGCTTAAAAAAATAGAACCTTTGGAGGACCATTCCTTTTTATAATTATGTGTTAAATAATAGGTATCGTCTTCTCCTTGTAGTACGGGGTAATTAATATCTGTTCCTTCTATTTCTAACCACCCCACAATATCGTCATTTTCTTTTTTTAAACTTGTCACTTGCAACATTCTTTCTGTTGGAATAGGTACTTCTTCTTCCGGTAATATAGCTTCTTTTTCCAAGCTTATTTCTTCTGTTATACCGTTTTGGATTGTGTTTTCTAGTTCTTCTTTGGAAATAGAGGTACTATCTAATAACTCTCTTTCTTCCATATCTTCTATTTGCACTAACATAAACCTAGTACAATACGTAAGGGCTAGAATAAGAACCACCATAAAGATTATAAATGCCCATCGCATACCATTTTTTTGTTGCTTCATTTTTTACCATAGAGTAGAAAAGAATAGACTTTCGTCTATCCTCTTCTATTTTTCTTGAAAGTATAATACATACCCATACTAGAAACTACAACAGCCAGTATAGCCACTTCTAAATAGTTTTGAGCACCTGTTTTTGGCACGTCATCTTTTTCTGGTTCTTGTACTGGTGGTTCTGGTTCTGGCTCAGGCTCTGGTTCTGGTTCCGGTGCTGGTACTTCTGAAATTTTAGCATATATTGTTGTATTACTATCTAATACGGTACTAAAATCAAAGGCATTCGTATAATCAGCATCTGTGAAGAAACCATCTAACTGATAGTTTTCTGGTACGGTAACATGAGCCTTTAGTATTTCTTCTGTAATAGCTTTTCCTGCTTCTACTACTATTTTATTGGTTTGTTCTCCTGCTATTAATGTTACTACTACTGTTTTCGTATCTACATTTGGAGTAGCATTTTCTGGTATAGGACTTTCTGCTATAACATTATTGTTTTCATCGGTAAGAACAACAGAATTTTCTGCTAATACTATTTTGTTGGTAGTATTTTCTGTATTGGTAATTGCAAAATCTGTTAAATGTCCATTTGATGCTACACGAATTACGTTTTTAGTTACATCTGATGTTAATACACCATCCATTACAACGCTTGGGTTATTGGTAGCTGCTGCTCCTTTATCGATTTCTATACCGTTATTTGCTCCTGTTCCGTTGGTACCTAGATGTAAATCTTTTATTTGTAATTTACCACCATTGACAAGAACACCTCCATAACGGAAACCGGTAATAGATACATTGTCTAAAATAACAGTAGCTCCATCATAGGATTGTACACCATATTTGGGACCATTATTTAAGTCGATATCTTTTAATGTTAATTTAGCATCTCCCAGCTGTGCAGTAAACATGGTTTGGTTACCAGAAGTAGAGGTCCATTCTGTAGATCCTACAATGGTATATCCATTACCATCTATTGTTAATTCTTTTGCAATAACAATAGGTTGTGTTACTGTAATATTATTTTGTACGCTAATTGTTGCCCCAGAATCGGCACTAGCAATAGCACTTAGTAAAGACTCCTCGTCTGTTACAGGGGTAGCTGCATTACTAAAAACGGGAATTCCCACTAAAATTGCAAATACAATTAAAAAAAGCATTGTTAAATTTTTTGTGCTTTTCATTTTTTCACCTCCCTATTTAAAATTTATCTTTCCCATTTTTTATTCTTTTATTTATAATTTTTTATTCAATTTTTTCCAAAAATAAAGATGATAGAAAAACTATCATCTTTACCTAAAAATGGTTATTTCTTTGTATCCTCTTGCAATATTTTTGCAATTTCTTCATATCTTTTTACTTTTTGTGTTGTTGTTTTAATCATTGGCTCTTTACTCAAGAATAATTTTTTCATGTGTTTATAGTTTGGCATTTGATTATTTATTTTTTTAATATCTGACCATACCATTTCCTGCAATTCTATACCTTGCATATTCGGATGCGTTTGCTGTATGTATTCTTCGTTGTATACAATTTTTACAGATAATACTAAATCATCCTCTTTGGGATAGCCAAACACCATGCTTTCTGCTACATATGGCAAATTGTTTACTAATTGTTCTAGTTCCTCTGGATAAATGTTTTTTCCATTTTTTAGTACAATTACATTTTTCTTTCTTCCGGTAACAAAAATATATCCTTCTTCATCTTGGTAGCCTAAATCGCCTGTATGAAACCATCCATCTACAATTACTTCTTTGGTAGCTTCTTCGTTTTGATAATATCCTAACATTAAGTTAGGTCCTTTCATAAGGATTTCTCCTATTCCTTGTTCATTTGGCTTATCAATTTTTACTTCTACATTACTTAGTGGAAATCCTACAGAACCATATTTAATATGTCCTTTTGTTTCAGCAGTAATAACAGGAGAAGTTTCGGTTAAGCCATATCCTTGTACAGTTAATATACCAAACTCATTAAAACCTTTGGCAACCTCTTTATCAATAGCAGCTGCACCACTTACTACAAATCGTAAATTTCCACCTAAATTATCTAAAATAGGTTTAAATAATTTTTTACGAATATCAATTCCTATTTTTAATAAGGCATTGCTTAGTTTTTTTGCAAATGCGATTAGTTTTGTTTTTCCTTGTTTTTCTATTTCATGGTTGATTTTTTTATACATTGCTTCTAACAGAAGCGGTACACATACAAAAATAGATACTTTATACTCTTTTAAATTTTGTGGAATGTGTTTTAATCCATCACAAAATGTACAAGTTACACCATTACTCATAAAAAGTAAATAGCCTGTACTTCCAAACGTATGGTGAAGCGGTAAAAATAGAAGTGCCACATCGGTATCGTAAATATCTTCTGCAATGTTTAAGGCATTGATATTTTCTGTAATATTTTTATGAGATAACATTACTGCTTTTGAACTAGAAGTAGTACCAGAGGTAAATAGAATAATACTCATCTCTTCTGGATGGATTGTTACATTTTTGTACTCGGTATTTCCGTTTTTTAGCAATTCTTTTCCCTGTTCTATTACATTTTGCAAAGCAATAAACGATGGATTAGAAGTTTTGTCCATACAAATATAAGATTGTATATTGGTATTACCTTGTTCTTTTATTTTTTGCATAATATTTTCGTATTTTCCATCAAAAATAACACAATCAGCTAGACTTTGTTCTAAAGATAATGCAATTTCTCTTTCTGGTAAGGATTTGTCTAATGGAACAGCAATTCCAACACCATTCAAAATACTTAAGTAACTCATACACCATTCATATCGATTCGGAGCAATAATAGCAATACGTTTTCCCTTTAATCCCATATGAATTAGTCCTGTTCCTAACGCTTCTACCTCTTTTCCAAATTCTTCGTATGTTTTCTTTTGGTATTCTGTTTGCCCATCTATTTTTTTCTTTAAAATAAATGCTGTATGGTTTGCATATTGCTTTACTGCATATTCCAAAACTTCACGAAGATCCTTAAAATCCACTTTTTTAATATGTTCTTTGTTTTTATTCATGATTCTCTCCTATTTTTAAATTTCTTCTATTATATCATAGGATTTTTATTTCTATTTCTCGAATGACCACAAAGTCGATAAATCTATCTTTAGGCTTAGAGCGTCAATAGATTTAGCAATGCAAAAACTGCTCTATTTTTTTAAAGAGCAGTTTAAATTTAATATTTATTTTACAGTTATTGTAGCAAGCTTTCCAGATGAATAAATCATGGTGCGACCTACTCTATAACGATAATTGCAATATATAGTAGTAGTTCCTTGTTTTAAAGCAGTAACATTTCCCTCTTTATCTACTTTAGCAATAGAAGAATCTTTTATTGTCCAGCCAGTTATTGTTCCAATAGCTCCTACGGGATCCATTTTATAAGTTATTTTCTTTGTTTCTCCCACTGTTAGAGTCATATCATCAGGAATAATATTTTTTAGTGGATAAGTACAAGTTAATGTAAATTGTTTTGTTATACCATTATCTGTTTGGGCTGTTATTACTGTAGAACCAGGTGTTTTTACTTTAATATTACCTAGGCTATCAATAGAGGCAACAGCTGGATTACTAGAAGAATATTGTACTTTTGAGGTAGAACCATATGGATATACTCTGGTTAACAGAGGGTAATTTTCTCCTACTGTTGCACTAGTGGTTTCCTGAATCCATAAACCTGTTGCAGGAACTTTTTCATCTTGAATACCAGTTAAATCTTGGTAATATGCTACTCCTTTAAACGTAGGCCACTCGTAACCATCATATTTAGTAGAAGTACATGGTTCAAAATTATTTTCTATTTTCTATTCTATCCGCTCTTCGACTTCGAATTGTGAATCGTACAATTTTTCGTAAAAACCTTTTTTGGCTAATAGTTCTTCGTGTGTTCCTTGCTCTACAATGTCTCCGTGGTCCATAACCAAAATTAGGTCTGCATTTTTTATGGTAGAGAGTCTGTGCGCAATGATAAAACTGGTTCTTCCTTTCATTAAGTTATCCATTGCGGATTGAATTTGTTGTTCGGTTCTTGTGTCAATAGAGCTTGTTGCTTCGTCTAGAATTAGTATTTTAGGGTCTGCTAATATTACTCTGGCAATGGTTAATAATTGTTTTTGACCTGCTGAAATATTACTAGATTCCTCATTAATGATTGCATCATAGCCATTTGGCAATGTTTTAATATAATGGTGTACATGTGCTGCTTTAGCTGCTTCTATTATTTCTGCATCAGTTGCGTCTGGTTTACCATAACTAATATTATCTTTTACACTACCATTAAAGAGCCAAGTGTCTTGTAGTACCATACCAAACATTTTACGAAGCTCTCCTCTATCAAAATCCTTTACATTATGACCATCTACTAAGATAGCTCCTTTATTTACATCATAAAAACGCATTAATAATTTTACCATCGTTGTTTTTCCTGCACCTGTTGGTCCTACAATAGCTATTTTTTGTCCTTCTTTTACATCAGCGCAAAAATCATGAATAATAATTTTGTCTTCATCATAACCAAATTGAACATGGTCAAAGCGGATATTTCCTTTTAATCCTTTTGTACTAGTAGGATTTGCAATAGTAGGTACTTCTTCTGGTTCTTCTAAGAATTTGAATACTCTCTCTGCTGCTGCAATCATACTTTGAATCATAGCAGATACTTGTGCAATTTGCATAATTGGGTGGGTAAATTGCTTGTTATATTGAATAAAACTTTGAATATTTCCTACTGTAATAGTTCCTTGTATTGCTAAATATCCACCAAGGATAGCAACAGCTACATATCCTACATTTCCTATAAAATTCATTAATGGATGCATTAATCCAGATAAGAATTGGGATCTCCATGCAGAGTGATACAATTCTTTATTAGCTTTACTAAACTCTTCTATTGCTTCTTTTTCTCCATTAAATGCCTTTACTACTGTATGCCCACCATAAATTTCTTCTACTTGCCCATTTACATGTCCTAAATAATCTTGTTGTGCTGTAAAGTATTTTTGTGATTTTCCTACAATTTTCCTTAAAATAAATACTGTGATAGGCAAAATAATTAAGGATACTAAAGTCATTAACCAACTAATAGAAAACATCATTACTAAAATACCAATAATAGTACAAATTGATGTAATAATTTGGATAACACTCTGGTTTAAGTTTTGTGACAGAGTATCAATATCATTGGTAATGATAGATAATACTTCCCCATGTGTTTTGGTATCAAAATAATGCATTGGTAGTTTGTTAATTTTCTTAGCTAAATCATTACGTAATTTATAAGTAATTTTTTGTACAACTGATGTCATGGTAAAACCCTGTACTAAGGAAAAAATTTGACTTAACATATAAAGTCCAAGTAAAGATAACAAAATAGTTGCAATTTTACCAAAATCAATACCTGCTCCACCAGATAGTTTACTTACTAAACCATTAAAAATTTCGGTGGTTGCATTTCCTAATATTTTAGGTCCTACTACCATAAAAATAGTACTTCCTACTGCAAAAAGGATAACAATAATTAAAGCCACCTTATACTGTGATAGGTAATTTTTAATTAACTTCTTAGTAGTTCCTTTAAAATCTTGTGGCTTTTCTACTACGCCTTTCATGCCACGTCCCATACCTCCCATTGGAGGTCTCATATTTTGTGCCATTATTCCAATTCCTCCTTTGAAAGTTGTGATAAAGCAATTTGTCTGTAGGTCTCACAATTTTCCATTAATTCCTTGTGGGTACCTTTACCAACAATTTTGCCTTCTTCTAATACAATAATTTGGTCCGCATTTAAAACAGTACTAATTCTTTGTGCCACAATAATAACGGTTTTATCTTGCGTTATTTCTTTTAAAGCATTTCTTAATTTACTATCTGTTTTAAAATCTAATGCAGAAAAACTATCGTCAAATACGAATACTTCTGGGTCTGTTGCAATTGCTCTTGCAATAGATAAACGTTGCTTTTGTCCTCCTGATACATTTCCTCCACCTTGCGCAATTGGTGCATCGTATTTTTCTTCTTTTTCCTCTATAAACTCGGTAGCTTGTGCTATTCTGGCTGCTTTAACCATTTGTTCGTCAGACATTTCTGGATTTCCATATTTAATATTGGAACGAATGGTACCAGAAAATAATACACCTTTTTGTGGAACAAAACCAATTTTCTTTCTTAATTCTGCTTGTGGTACATTTCTTACATCTACGCCATCTACTAGCAATTCTCCACGTGTTACATCATAAAAACGAGGAATTAAATTTACGACCGTAGACTTACCACTACCCGTACTTCCAATAATAGCTGTTGTTGTCCCTGGTTTTGCAGTAAAGGTTATATCCTCTAATATTTCGGTATCAGCATCTGGATAACGGAAAGATACTTCTTTAAATTCTACTAAACCTTTTTTGCTTGTATCCCATTCCTTCTTTTCTGCTTTATCTTTAATACTTGGCTCTGTTTCTAATACTTCATTAATACGTCTTGCAGATACTGCTGCACGTGGTAACATAATAGAAATCATAGAAATCATTAAGAAACTCATAACAATTTGCATGGTGTATTGGATAAACGCCATCATGTCTCCTACTTGCAAAATACCTTGGTCTACATCATGTCCACCAACCCAAATAATTAGTAACATAATAGAATTCATTACAAACATTAATGCAGGCATCATAATGCTCATTGCACGGTTTACAAATACGTTTGTTTTCATTAATTTTTTGTTTGCCTCATCAAAACGCTCTTCTTCACGTTTTTCGGTACTAAAAGCACGAATAACAGGTATACCAGTTAAAATTTCACGAGATACCAAATTTAGTTTATCTATTAAATCTTGTAGTTTTCTAAATTTCGGCATTGCTACAATAAATAAAACAAGTACAATCGCTAAAATGCATAAAATAGCAAGACCTATAATCCATGCCATTGAAGTTTGGCTTTTGGTAAGAACATGAATAAATCCACCAATACCAATAATTGGAGCATATACTACCACACGGAATAGCATAGTGATCAATTGCTGAATTTGCTGAATATCGTTGGTACTACGTGTAATAAGAGAAGCTGTTGAAAATTCTCTAAACTCTTTGGTAGAAAAACTTAATACCTTTTTAAATACCAAATCTCTTAATGTTCTTCCTAGTTTTGCAGCCACACGAGAAGATAGTAACATAATGCTAATTGCTGCAGCCATACTTACAAAAGCTACTCCTAACATTTGTAAACCTGTAAGTAAAATATAATTGTTTTGAATAGCATCAATGTCCATTCCTAATGCTTGATATTCTTCTTTTACCTCACTTATAGCAGCTTGTTCTATCATTGTTCCCATCATTTGGTCTAACTGCTCATCAATTGTTGTTTGCATCTGTTCTAATTGTGCCTCTGGCATATTTTTTACTACTTCTAATAAACTCATTTGCTCCAAAATTGCTTTTTGTTCTTCTGGAATAGTCTCAAGCATTTGCTCTTTAATCGTCTTTTCTGTTTCTTCGTTTTGTAAAATAGACACTGTCATAAGAGGTCTTGCCATTTTTTCGTCTAATTCTTCCTGCTCTTCTTCGGATACTTTATTTAATACATAAATATCTTGATTTTCTAGTTCCGGATATTTTTTTACCTCTTTTTCCCATTCTTTTTCTGACACACTGTCTTTAGATACTAGGGTATAGTGTTCTAGAATACTTTCATCCTCCTCTGTAAATAAGAGGATATTTTCCATCTGTGATTTACGAATTGCATCTGGCGCTACATTTTCTATACCACCTTGTTGTATACCTATGTTGACAATTTTAGAAGTATAGTCTGGAAGAGCTAAATCTGTAGCCGCTTGCAAACATAATAGTGCAATAATAACAATTACACTCACCCATGATTTTTTTAAGTACTTTAATACCTTTAACATTGTTTTACTTTTCCACCCTTTCTTTTAGTATTCCATACTTTAAATAATCTAAAGCTTGGTAAAACTCCCTACGTGACTGTTCCACATGGTTGTTTTTAAACGTACTTGCAATAGCACCTCGTAAAGTTCTATTTAACATACGTATAATAATTCTAAGGTCTTCTTCTTGTGTTAACCTTAGTAATTGCATATTAATATATTGCTTATACTTTAGTATCTCAAACTTAGGCTCTTGCTTAATAGCAAAGAAAATTTCTTCATTTGCTTTGATATTTTCAAAGATTTTTCGAAAGAAGTTAACATCTTCACTTTGCATACAAGTAGTAAGAATAAAATCGTATAATCCCTTATACACTTCAAAAATATCTCCACCGTGACTGCTCCAAAGTATGTACAATATAGGTGTCCACATCTTTTACTTTTAATTCCAACAAATACTGTAGTACATCTTGTTTGCTCGTAAAATACTGATAAAAGCTACCTCTTGCAATTTCTGCTTCCTCTACAATGTTCTTAATAGAAACCTCCTCTATAGGAACACGAGAAAATTCTTTTTTTGCAGCCTCTATAATTTTATGCTTCTTTTCCTCTGCTAATTTCAAAAATGTCTCTGTTGGCATTTTCCTCCCCCTTTCAGGCTCAAAAATGACACCATGTCATATTATATGTGACATCGTGTCATTTGTCAAGTGTTCTATTGTAAAAGTTTTGTGAAATTGGATTTCACGTTTTTGGCACCTATTTTAAGTGTAACCTTCACGTTTTTGATACTTCTTGCTTTATAACTCTACTATTTTCCTTTTCCCTCATACCCTGGTTTACCTAGCAAACGGAACATGTTTTTCTTGTATTTTTCTACTCCTGGTTGGTCAAATGGGTTTACTCCTAGTAGGTTGCCAGACATAGCACATGCTTTTTCGAAGAAGTAGATTAGGTGACCTATTCCTTCTTCGTTTAGGGCATCTACTTGGATTAGGATATTAGGAACTTCGCCGGATACGTGGGCTTCTATGGTTCCTTCCATTGCTTTTTTGTTAACATAGTCTAAATCTTTTCCTGCTAAGTAATTTAGTCCATCTAGGTCGTCTTCGTCTAGTGGGATTGTTAGATTGCTATTTGGTTTTTTAATTTGTAGTACTGTTTCTAGTAAATTACGTCTTCCTTCTTGTATATATTGACCAAGAGAGTGTAAATCCGTAGTAAATTCTGCTGAAGATGGATAAATTCCTTTTAGTTCTTTTCCTTCACTTTCGCCAAAAAGCTGTTTCCACCACTCTAAGAAGTAATGCAGTTTTGGTTCATAGGTAACAAGTAATTCTATATTTTTCTCTTTTTCATATAACATATTACGAAGAACAGCGTATTTATAGCAGTCGTTATATTTTACATTTTCATCACTATATTTTTCTTGTGCAAATCTTGCTCCGTCCATTAGTTTATCAATGTTTAATCCAGCAGTAGCAATAGGAAGAAGTCCTACTGCTGTTAAAACAGAATATCTTCCGCCAACATTGTCTGGAATAACAAAGGTCTCGTATTTTTCTTCTGTTGCTAGTTTTTTTAATGCACCTTTTTCTTTGTCGGTTGTAACATAAATACGTTTTCTAGCTTCTTCTAAGCCATATTTATTTTCTAAAAATTCTCTAAAAATACGAAAGGCAATGGCTGGCTCTGTTGTAGTTCCAGATTTAGAAATCACATTAATAGAAACCTCTTTATCTCCTATATAGTCAATAACATCATTGATGTAATTTGGGTTTAGGTTATTGCCTACATATACTATTTGTGGGAATTTACGCTTATCTTTTGACAAACTATTGGAAAATGTATGGGTTAATGCCTCAATAACGGCTCTAGCTCCTAAATAAGAACCACCAATACCAATTACCAAAAGAACATCTGAATTTTTTATAATCCTTTTTACTGCTTTTTTTATCCTAGAAAATTCTGTTTTATCATAATTAGTAGGAAGCTTAAGCCATCCTAAAAAAGCATCTTCGTTTTCCGCTTCTGCCTCTAACCTCTTATGAATCTCTGCCACTTGTTTTGCATAGGTCATCATTTCTTTTTCTTTTATACCAGAGTTACTATAATCTAATTTCACATTATTCATTCTTTTGTTTCCTCACTTTCTATTCTTTTTGGTAATTGTATACTAATTTTTAGAAAGATGCAATATAAATTTTTTTGTTTTTACTGCAGTACCTCATCTAATACTTTTGCTAAATACTTCATGCTGTTCATTGTTTCTTCTAGTGTGTTGCCTGTAGCGCCTACTTCTATGATGCTGGCGGCTTTTCCTAGGTTTTGATTGTATCTAGAGTTTCGTACCATGATGGGTTTAAATAGGCCCGGGTATAGTTCGTTTGCTTTTTGTACTACTTTTACAGCAAAGCTTAAGTTTTTGGTCCAGTTTGGATGGTATAAGCCTCCTCCATTGGTTCCTATAACAAACATTAATTGTGCTGCATATTCGTCTCCTATTTTTACTTTAGGTGCATAGGTGTTGTCTCCTACTGCATCACGGTGTAAGTCGAGTATAATATCTATATCTGGATTTGCTTGTAATTCATTTTCTACAGAGGTATAGGAACGGTCATAAGAACCGTTATAAGCAGGGTAGTCATGATAATTGGTGTTGTGTATTACTTCTCTTCCTTGTGCTTCTAAGTATTCTTTTAATACGGTTCCATTTCTTGCAACAGAATAGTTTAAGTCAATTGTACGAAATGTTCCGTGATGCTTGGTATTCGTATCCTGGACTTGGTGTATAGCTTTCACACGTATGCGTATGAAATAGTAAAACTTTATTCTTGTTTACTTCTATATTTAAGTCTAGCATATCTTCTGTAATGGTGTTATCAGATTCATTTTTAATGTTTACTCCATAGCAAGTCATGGTATATTTATTGTTTGCCGTGTTGTTTTCTGTTACTACTTCTGTTGGTAAACCTGTTTGTGCTTCTTGTACTACGGTTGTTTCTTCTTCACTTTCTTGCACCGGTTCTTCTTCTTGCGTAGGCGTTTCTTCTGCACTTTCTTCTGTAGCAGTGTTTTCCGCTTCTGTTACCTGTTCTGTCATAGCAAGCCCTAGTGTTAGCATTTTTAATAAAGGTGATTTTTCTTTTTCTATAATAGCTTCATCTTGTGCTATTTGCTTATTTTTTTCATGTACTGCTTTTATTCCTGGAATGGTACTATCTAAGCAAAAATAATAGGGTTCCTTCATAGAGCACTTAGTTTCTTCTTTTACCTTTTCTACACTTAATGCAATTTCTTCTTCTTCCTTTTTTCCATTAAAAAATCTAGTAAGACTAAAAATAACAATAACAATTATTACTACGCTTACTAGATATTTTATTAAATCTTTTATATTCACAACCGCAATATTTAACATATTTTCTCCTTTGTCCATCTAAGCTATATAGTATATATATTCCTGTTCTTTTGAAAATATGTTAAAATACATGAGCTTCTTTTATTTCTTTGTTACCTCTGCAATAACTTGCTCTACGGTAAGTTTTTGTTGTTCTCCTGTTTGCATATTTTTTAGTGTTACCTTGCCACTTGCTACTTCTTCTTCTCCTATTACAATAGTATATGGCACTTTTAGTTTATCTGCATATTTGAACTTTGCTTTTAACTTTTTATCGTTTAAATATACCTCTGTCTTAATGTCTTGGTTACGTAGCATGGTTGCAATTTCAAAGCATTTTTCTATTTCGTTTGGAGATGCAGGGAGTAACAATACTTTTGCAATAGATTCTTCTGTTTTCTTTAGTAATCCTAGTTCATTTAGTTTATAGAATAGTCTGGTAAGTCCAATTGAAATTCCTACTCCTGGTAATTTTTGATTGGTATAATATTCTGCTAGGTTTTCGTATCTACCACCAGAACAAATACTACCAATTTGTCTGTAATCATTTAAGAAAGTTTCATATACGGTTCCTGTATAATAGTCTAATCCTCTTGCTATCGTTAAATCTATTTTATAGTTTGCCTCTGGTATTCCAAAAATGCGAAGGTATTTTACTACTTCTGTTAATTCGTATAGACCTTGCTTAAAAGTCTCAGATTCTATTGGTAAGTTATTTAATTTTTCTAATATTTCTGGTACGGTTCCTTTTATTTGCATAAAATCTAATATCGTTGTAATTGCTTCTTCGCTCATTTGTAGGTCTTGAAATTCTTCTATTACCGCTTCTTTCCCAATTTTCTCAATTTTATCAATAATACGCATAATGTCTGTTGCTTTATCGGATAAAGAAAGGCTTTCAAAAAGTCCGTTTAATAATTTACGGTTGTTAATGCAAATAGTAAAATCACCTAAGCCTAAAGAGCGAAATACTTCATAGATAATGCTAGGAATTTCGGCATCATGTGCTAAACTTAGCTCTCCATCTCCAATAATATCAATATCACATTGATAAAACTCACGAAATCTTCCGGCTTGTGCTCTTTCTCCACGATATACTTTTCCTATTTGATAACGTCTAAACGGAAAACTTAATTCGTTTTGGTTCATAGCTACATATTTTGCAAGTGGTACTGTTAAGTCAAAACGTAAAGATAAATCCGTATCCCCTTTGGTAAAACGGTAAATTTGTTTTTCTGTTTCTCCGCCTGCTTTTGCAAGTAGTACCTCAGATAACTCCATTACAGGAGTATCTAGTGGTAAAAAGCCAAATTTTTCGTAGGTAGCTCTAATTTTATCTACCATTTGATTAAAAATAATTTGTTTATCTGGTAATAACTCCATAAAACCAGATAAAGTTCTTGGTTTGGTAATTTGTCTTTTTTCTTCCATCTCTTTTCCCCCTTATAATTTTCTTGGACCTAATTCTAAATAAATAGGTTCTTCTTCTCTTACCATGGTAGATTTTCCATGTCCTGGGTAAATAATAACATCATCGGGGAGTACCATTAATTTATAGGAAATAGAATGAATCATCTCTTCAAAACTTCCTGTTGGTAAATCCGTTCTACCCCATGTACCATGAAAAATAGTATCTCCGGAAAACAGCATTTTTTCTTGTTTACAGTATAGGCAGGTGCTTCCTTTGGTATGTCCTGGTGTATGAATTACGGTAAATTCTATTTCTCCTATATGAATAAGATCTCCATCATCTACTCTTGAATCCGCCTCTAACTCTACTTGATGCATGCCTATGTAGTCTGTTAAGGTAATGTTTCTGTCTTTTAATCCTTCTGCATCCATACGATGAATTAATACTTTTCCACCCATTTTTTCTTTTACTTCTTTTACACCACCAATATGGTCTCCGTGGCAATGGGTAAGATAAATGTATTTTAGTTTTGCTTCTAAAATAGTAAGCATTTCTAATATTTTATCCGCTTCTCCTGCAGGGTCAATTACCATTGCTTCTTTCGTTTTTTCGTCTTGAATAAGGTAGCAATTGGTTGGTTCTCCCATATTAGTGTTTATCTTTAGAACTTTTAATATCATAGTTTCCCTCTTCTTTTTATTTTTTTCTTGTTACTTCATAGACACTATCTATTTTACGTAGAGCCTTTAGTACTGTGTTTAATTCCTCTATATTTTGCACTTCTACTGTTAGCTCTGTTGTAGCTATTTTTTCTTTATTTGCTTTGGAGGTTACTGCCACTAATTTTACTTTGGTAGCATTTACCGTTTGTACAATGTCGGCAAGTAATCCTGCTCTATCATTAGCTAGAATAACAATATCTACATTATAAGCAACTTCTTTTTGTGTATGCCAGTATACATCAATCATTTTTTCTGGCTCTTTTAATAGTTCTTTTACATTAATACAATCGGTACGATGGACAGATACACCTCTTCCTTTGGTAATGTACCCTATAATATCATCTCCTGGTACTGGATTGCAACAACGAGAAAGTTTTACTAGGCAGTTATCAATTCCTTTTACAATAACACCTGTTTGAGAAGGTTTATAGATTGGTGTTTTATCCTTTGCTAGTTCTTCTATTTTTTTCTCTAAATCTACTTCTTTATTGTCTTTTCTGTATTCTTCTAACATTCTTGTAATTACTTTTACTGCGGATATCCCACCAAAACCGATGCTTGCATACATATCGTCTAAACTTGCAAATTTATATCTATCTAATGCCACTTGTACATATTCATTTTTAAATAATACATCATGAGAAATTCCTAATTTTTTTAGTTCTCTTTCAATAATGTCTTTTCCTCTTTCAATGTTTTCTGCTCGTTGTTCTTTCTTAAACCATTGGTTAATACGTGTTTTTGCTGTACTACTTTTTACAAATTTAAGCCAATCTCTGCTTGGTCCTTTAGAGTTATCAGATGTTAAAATTTCTACGATATTACCACTACGAAGTGGTGTGATAATTGGCATCATTTTGTTATTGATTTTGCATCCTACCATGTGGTTTCCAATGTCTGCGTGAATTCTGTAGGCAAAGTCAATTGGTGTTGCTCCTCTAGGAAGTACAATAATGGTTCCTTTTGGAGTAAATACATACACCTCATCTTCAAACAGTTCCGTTTTTAATGTGTTTAAAAACTCTTGTGGATTTTGTGTATCTTTTTGCCATTCTAGAGTTTCTCTAAGCCATGCTAGCTTATCTTCTGTTACCTTTACATTGGATTTTTTATCCTTACACGCTTCTTTATATGCCCAATGTGCTGCAATACCATATTCTGCAACACGATGCATATCCCAAGTACGAATTTGTACTTCAAATGGTGTTCCTTTTGGTCCTAATAAAGTAGTATGAATAGATTGATACATATTTGGTTTTGGTACTGCAATATAGTCTTTAAATCTACCTGGTATTGGGTTATATAATTCATGTACAATTCCTAATGCTGCATAGCAGTCCTTTACAGAGTTTACTAAAATACGTAGTGCAAATAAATCGTAAATTTGGTCCAATGTTTTATTGTCTCGTTTCATTTTACGGTAGATACTATACAAATGCTTTGCTCTACCAGTTACTTCTGCCTCAATGCCTTGTTTTTTTAATTCTACGCGAATTTCCTCCATAATCATTTCAATAAAACGCAAACGCTCTTCTCGTTTTTTGTTAATGCCTTCTACAATTTCGTAAAATTCTTCTGGATACAAATAACGGAATGCTAAATCTTCCAATTCCCATTTTAGAGAATATACACCTAATCTGTTGGCCAGTGGTGCATAAAGGTCTAGTGTTTCTTTTGCATTAGCAATTTGTCTATCACGGGAAAGAAATTTTAAAGTTCTCATATTATGGAGTCTATCTGCTAGTTTAATTAAAATAACACGAATATCTTTTCCCATTGCTAAAAACATTTTGCGGTAATCTTCTACTTGTTGCTCTTCTTGAGAAGTATATTGCAATTTACCTAATTTTGTTACACCATCTACTAATTCTGCAATTTCTTTCCCAAATTCTTTGCTTAAATCTTCCATGGTTACATCGGTATCTTCTACAACATCATGTAATAGTGCTGCACATACCGTACTATCATCTAGCTCCAAATCTGCTAGAATATAAGCTACTTGCAATGGATGGATAATATATGGCTCTCCAGATTTTCTGCATTGGTCTCCATGATGTGCTTTAGCAAACTGATAAGCACGCATAATAAGTTCACTATTCGAATTAGGATTAAATTTTTTCATGCGTTCTATGACATCTTCTATTTTTACTTCTTTGTTTTCGGACATAGTTTCACTCTCCTTACATTTACTTTATTACTTAGTAAGTCTTTCGCATATCTTTGATATTTATTTGGATACTATCCATTCCATTAAAAGAATTAATTTCTAATATTCCTGCAACATCTACACGGTCGCCAATTAAATATTCTTCTGCTAGATGTCCCATATTAAAGCCAATAGCTCCTACTAATAAATGGTCATCTTTTAAGGTTAATTTTAAATGTTTTCCTTCGGATAAAGAACGAATAGAATCTATTTTTAAATTATGAAACATAAAAATAGGCATTTTGTTAGCTTCTCCAAATGGTTCTAATAAGTTTAGTTCTTTTACCATACCAATGGTAATTTCTTTTAAATCTATTTGTTCTTCTATGGCAATAACTGGCATCAAGTTTTCTATATGACTTTCTAGCACTACTTCTTCAAATACTTTTTTAAATGGTATAAAGTTTTCTTCTTTTAAAGTAACACCTACTGCCATTTCGTGTCCGCCATATTTTTCTAGGTAATTACTACATTTTCCTAATGCTTCGTGTAAATCAAAACCAGGAATACTTCTACCAGAACCTTTACCTATATTTTCTTCAAAACAAACTAAAATACTTGGTTTAAAATACAAGTCTGTAATTTTAGAAGACACAATACCAATAACACCATGATGCCATTTTTCATCTCCCAGAACAATACAAGGACTTTTGGGTTCCTGTTCTACTTTTTGTATGGCTTCTTCTAAAATTTCTTTTTCTATAGTTTGTCTTTGTTTGTTATACTCGTTTAGCTTTTCTGTTATTTGCTTTGCTTCTTTCCTATCTTGTGTTAAAAATAATTGTAATGCCTCTTGTTCCTGTCCCATTCTACCACAAGCATTAATTCTAGGTGCAATTCCAAAAGAAACCATAGTAGAATCTATTTTACGATATCCAGATGCTTCTATTAATTCTTTTAGTCCTATATTTTGCGTTCTTTCTACTAATTTTAGCCCTAATTTGGTAATCACTCTATTTTCATCTACTAATGGCACAATATCAGAAATAGTACCAATACATACAATGTCTAGATATTTTAAATATTCTTTTTCTGGTAATTGTAGCTTTTTGCCAATAGCTTGTATGGTTTTAAAAACCACTCCTACGCCTGCTAAGCCTCTAAATGGATACTTACTTGTTTGGATTTTAGGGTCTACTACTGCAACCGCATTTGGCAAAATTTCTAGTGGTTCATGGTGGTCGGTAATTACTGTTTCTATTCCAAGACTACTTGCATATTCTACTTCTTCAATACCAGAAATACCGCAATCTACGGTTATCATTAAGTCAAATCCTTGGCTAGCAATCCATTCAACTGCCTTTTTGTTTAAACCATATCCTTCTTCTAAACGGTTTGGAATATAGGAAGAAACCTCTAATCCTCTTTCTTCTAAAAACTGTTTTAAAACCGTTATGCTAGTAATACCATCTACATCATAATCTCCATAAATAATGATTTTTTCTTTTTGCTGAATTGCTTGTAAAATACGTTCTACGGCTTTATCCATATCTGGCATTAAAAAAGGGTCATGAAAATCTGCTCGCGTAGGATTTAAAAATACACGTATTTCTTCTTCTGTCTCTATCCCTCTATTTACTAGAATTTGAGAAAGAAGATTACTAAGTCCAAAATCCTTTTGTATTTTTTCTTGTAATTTTCTTTTATCTACATTACTTTTATTCTTTACTTCCCATTTCTTTATCATGCTTTTCTCCTAATATTCCAATTTACCTACTATTATATAACAAAACCGTCAAATTGGAAATAGAAAACCGCAAAGTTTTTGGTTATTATTGCTTTTTATGTAAATTTGCCATTTAAAAGGAACCAGCTCAAATGAACTGGTTCCTTTGCATTATACATTAGCATGTTTTTATATCATAGTTCTTATCAAACAAATTCCTGCAAGTAAAATGATTTTTACCATGCAATTGGAAAACAGTTTATAAATAGTATATGGAATTCCAATTTTATTAATTTGTTCATAGGCTTCTACTAGTTTTTCTATATTTTCCTTAGTGGTTACTTCTTTTTCTTGCATATATTCTTTTGCTAGATATTTTGCTTTTGTCATGGCGTCCATTTCTAGGTAGCTACGTACAAAGTAATATACAAAGGATAAAAAAGTAAAACATAAGATAGCAAGTACACCATTTGGTATTACTCCTAATGCTAGCAATACTGCTAATACAATAAAACTAAGAAGATATATATTAGAATATACAAAATTAAATAGTAGCATTTTTCTATCTTGCACCGAATGTAAACATTCATGTGCTATGGTTTGTACTCTAGCAAAAGTATTTTTCCCGAGATGCAATAATAATTTTATTAGTTACAGCAATATACAAGCTAGCTTGGGCTTGTTTGTCCTCTTCAATGGCTACTCCTGTATTATTTAACTTTGCTAATATTTCTTTTGCTATTTCTATATTATCTGGAAAATTTTTTGATAAAGTATTTAGTTCTTCTTTTTCCGCTAGTGCTTTAATATCTCTTACTTTGGTATAGGATAATATTCCTAAAATTAGCAAAAGTGAAATAGCCAAAATAAGAATAATAACATATTCCATTTTTCTTCCATCCTTTATTGTTATTGTAATACGTCTTTTACAGCTTCTCCAATGATTTTATTAACATCTGCAAGTAATACATTAAATCTTACTTCTAAGTCAAAATATTCCTTCATATCTGGATTTTCTAGTAGCATTTGATATAATTCTTGTAACTTTTTCATTTTTTCAGTATCTTGTTCGCCTTTTTGTATAGAAAGAACTTGTGCTTCATAACGTAATTTTTCAAACTCTTCTATTCTTTTTTTCTCTTCTGGATTTTGATTTACTTTTTCTTTTGCTTTTTTAAATTCTAAATATTCTGGTGCTTTTTTTAATTCTTCTGCTAGTTTGTTTGCAGTATCATATACGTTCATATTCTTTCTTTCCTTTCTGATTTCTTAGAAAGAGGATTCCTGCTTTTGGTAGGTAATCCTCTTTTTGCTATGCATAAGCATGGCGTTTTTTGAATGATAGTAATTTTGTAATTTCATTCTCATTATTTTTAGCTTCTTTTGTTTTCTTTGCTTTTTCTTGTTCAATTTGTTTTGCTTGTCTTTCTGCCATTGTCTGACAAATTGCTTTTTGATAAATAAAGTGGGTATCTTGTGCAATTTTGTTCCAGTTATATTCTTCTCTTACTTTTGCCTTCGCTTTTTTAGATATATTATCACATAATTTTTGATCGTATAATAGTGCTAAGATAGAGTCTGCAATAGAATTTGGATTTCCTGCATAGGATTTCATACCATCTACACCATGGGTAATAATTTCGTTTAAGCCTCCTGCATCTGATACTACTGTTGGAGTTCCAGAAAGCATTCCCTCAAGTGCTACAATTCCAAATGGTTCGTAGGTACTTGGGAACACTGCCACATCACTTGCTTTATACATTTTAGGAACTTGCTTAGCATTTAAGTATCCTGTAAAATATACTTTATTACCTAATCCCATAGCATTTGCTTGGCTCTTTAATTCCTCTAGCATTCCACCTTTTCCAGCAATAACAAGTTTAGCATCATGGTATCCATTTAAAATTTTAGGCATAGCAGAAATTAAATGTTGCACTCCTTTTTCGTATACTAATCTTCCCATAAATAGAATAATTTTTTCATTGTCCATGGCATACTGTCTCCTAAAATCGTAATCTCTTTCTACTCCATTAAACAAAGTTAAGTTTACTCCATTTGGTACAACACTTATTTTTTCAAATGGCAATCCAAAAAGTCCTTGGATATGTCCTTTCATAAAATTACTATTTACAATTACTTCTGTTGCTTCATAAGTAAGCATCCATTCTGTATCATTAATATATCTTTGTGTTTCATCATGTATACCAGAATTTCTACCAGCCTCTGTTGCATGAATCGTAGCCACAATAGGAATATCAAATGCATTTTTTAATGTTTTAGCAGCATACGCCACTAACCAATCATGTGCATGAATTACATCAAAAGGTCCCTCCTTTTGTATGATTTCTGTTGCTTTTGCTACTAGATTAAAGTTAAGTTGCATAATCCAATCAATAAAGTTATTTGGATTAATCATGTAATTATTTACACGATATACTTTTACACCTTTATCGTTTTCGTAGTCTGGTAGATCTCCCTCTTTGTAAGTTACTACTGTAACCTCATGTCCATCTTTAATAAGTCTCTTGGACAAATCATGCACTACTCTTGCAATTCCCCCTACAATTCTTGGTGGATATTCCCACGTTAGCATCAAAATTTTCATGAATACTTACCCCTTTCTGGTATCTTCCTTTGTATTTCTCTTTTATTTTTTCTAGGTATATTGTATCGAATCTTGATGGAAAAGTAAATATATTTTCGAAAAATATATATTACTTTTATGTTACAAAATGATATATTAGAAAGCCACCTAGATATATTGTTTTTTTCTAGATGGCTTTCTATTAAGTTATAATCTACTGAAATTTATTTATATTTTCAATTCTTCCAGCAAAGTAGGGTAAACTTTTACCTTTTTCTCTTAAAAATATGGTAAATGTATCGTCTACATAAAAATATCTAGGTTTATCTTTTTTAGGTTTTGTTTCAGCTGCACTTCCCATATATTGCATACCCATACCGGACTCGCTTTTTATTTCTCCACCTTTTTCATCTATTGAAAATTTTATTGTTTGTATAGCTTTTTCAATTTCTGCAGTAGGATAAGTAGCATCAGCTGTTTTAAATTCTTTGTTTTGTAATTCTGTATACTCTTTTTTTTCATTAAATGTTAATTTAGGTGCTTTAAATTCATCTATATCTTTGAAACTTTTACTTCCTGTATATTTTTTTGATTCTTCATTCATATTTTCATATATTTCATTAAATGTTACTCCTTGAGGGCTTTTGCAAAAAATGACTTCATCGTCCGTTTTTGTATTTACTATCATTGCGAAATCATCTTTTGAGTTATAATATAACACATCAATTTGGTCACCAATAGAATCGTCTGTATGTTTATCTATTCCAAAATATTCAACATCATTATATTTGTCTCCGAATTTTCCGTTTTCTAGTTTATCAAATTCTTTCAAAAATTCAAATTTTTTATATAGCATGGCATAGAAAAAATATCTTCCTGGATTGGTATTGTTTGAATCGTTTAATTCACTCTCAGACCAACCAAAGTCTTCTAAAATATCACTTTGTTGATTAAATTTTTCCTTTATTCCATTTTCTATCTGTTCTTTTAGTTCAAGCGACTTTGGTCCATATATTTTAAAATAGTAATCTTCTGAAAGCATATCTTGTGTAAATTCTTCTTTATTAAGATTGTCTGCCATTTTTTCTTGTGGTGTAAATACAATATCTCCCTTTACCACATCATTTTTCATGTCATTCCATATTAATTGAAATGTCCCACACCAACTGCTATCTGCCGTTATTGTATCTCTCATTGTTGGAACAATTGTAATCCCTTCTGCTTGTTGCAATCTTGTAGCTGTTTTTCCACCATATTTGTTTATTGCAATTACTCCAACGATGGATACAATGATTAAGATTACAACAATAATTAAAATTTTAACTTTTTTATTCATATACAATTCCCCCTTATTTTTCTTTTTTTCTTTGGAGCAAACGTCGTAGTTATTTATAACTTTTTATCTCTTAACGATTGATACAAATATCAATCAATTTATTAAATTATATCATATTTTTTGTAAATTGTAATAAATTTATCGAAAAAGCTTCCTATTTTGTAATTTAATAATTTTATGTATATCTTGTACCTTGTTTAGAAATATGCTATAATTCCAATCATAGTCAATATGACTTTTTTTAGTTAACCTTTAACTCTATCAAAGCAATCAGGAGGAATGCATATGAAACGGAAAGAGTTAGATAACGACTGATGAATTTATAGATGCTGTAAAGACATTAATGTCATTTGCTTTTCGACAGGATGACACTATCCCCGAAACATGGAAATGTGATAATACTTGTCGTATGGTGTCCAATCTTTTGTGTCCTGGAGAATGTAATATCAGTAAAACCTCAGATAAAATGTGTCCATTTTTTATAGACGAAGGTTTAATCTGATAAAGACAAGGCAATTGTACTTTGTGCAATTGCCTTCCTTATATCAGATAATTATGTTGGTTCTACATTTTTATTATCCATGTATGTATATGATTGTTTAAAACTATCAAAATTCAGATTATTATTTTATTATATAAGTTCCACATTGTGGAACCATTGCTACATGTGTTCATTACTTGAAGTTTAGTAATATAATCTACTACATATTTTTATCTTTTAGTTGTTTACTTTTTTCTTTTTCAATCTGTTTTAAGCTCTTTTTAGGAGTAGGTAAATTTTCTGGCATAGTTCCGTCCAGCTTCTTTAATTGCTTTTCTAACTATTTTTCCAATTTTATTATGAGTATCACAAGCTCTCTTTTCAGTATCAACTTTATCTCTTTTTAATCTTTGTTCTGTTTGAGAAATTCTAAATAAATTTGCTATAAGCTCATCACTTCCCATATTATCAAGAATATCTTCTCTGTATCTTAATCCTTTTCTTTTGGCAATATCATCAGCTGTTTCTCCATTGTATAATCCTTTATACCCAGCATTATGAAATTTGTCAAAATTTTTAACTCCTGCATTTTTAGCGGTTTGATTAAGTGAGTAATTTCCTTTTCTTGTCAAATCTCTTTGATAAAATCTTTTCTCATCTTCTGTTAGCATACTATATTCTTTTTCACTAATTTCTTGTTTTCTAGTTTGAACTGCAAAATATGTTTGAGCTAGAGCTACAATTTTTAATCTTGGATTTGCATTTTGAGCTATAAGGTAGCAAGCATATCGTGTTAATTTATAATCCTTTTGTTCTCTTTTCGCACCAGAACCTATTTCTACCATTTTGTTGTCAACAACGAAATGGTCAATGTCAGTAATTTCAGAGTTTTGACAAGCTATCCTTGCTTTTTTAATTACTGCATCAAAATATCTCCAATCCTTATAACTTAAAACTTTCATCAATTCTCTAGCATACCAAAATTCAATTCCATTTTCATCAATATGTTTTATATTTTCAAATGATTTATTGTTCTTATCTATCTCTTTCAATAATATCATCTCCACTCATAATATTTTACTTGTTTCAAATATATTATAAAACAAATGTTTGTGAAAGTCAATTAGATTTTTCTTTTTTTTAATTTTTATATACATAGTATTTTTACAGGACTTTTACTCTGTCATAAGACCTAACCCCCTATGAGTTATGACGTACCATCATAACATTAGGCTTTCTGAGGCAATAAAATTTATTGAATTTTTAATTTATTGAATTTTTCCAACAAAAAAATACCATTCTGAAAAGAATGATATTTGTATCTATCTGTTCTATTAGTTCGAACAGAAACGTCTTTGGAGCTTTCGGCCGGAATCGAACCGGCGACCCCAGCCTTACCATGGCTGTGCTCTACCTACTGAGCTACGGAAGCATATAGATTACTTTAATGTGCATTAAAGTAATTTTATAGGTCTTCTTGTCCTATATTTTTTATTGCTTTTTTTCGTATACGTTGAATAGCGTTATCAATGGATTTTACTGGTGCATCAAGGTCTTCTGCTATTTTTACATAGCTATCTCCTTGCATGTATTTTTGTAAGACTTGTTTTTCAAAATTGCTTAATGCTTTATCTATTGCATTTTCAACACTATTATAATACTCCTTTTTTGTAATCATGTCAAGAGGGTCTTCCATAATATTTGCATTAAATGTATCTAATACAACAGAATCATCGTCATCATCATATGCTGTGGCATTTAAAGATAAATAAGAATTTAGTGGTATATGTTTTTGTCTGTTGGATGTTTTAATAGCAGTAATTAATTGTCTTTCAATACAAAGGTTAGCAAAGGTTTTAAAGGAATTTTGCTTTTCTGGATCAAAGGATTTTATGGCTTTAAATAAGCCTATCATTCCTTCTTGCATAATGTCTTCTTTTTCTGCACCAACAATAAAGTATTTTCCTACTTTCATGTGAACAAGTTCTTGGTATCGATGAATAAGAAAATCTAATGCTTGTTCATTGCCTTTCTTAATAAGAGAAATTAATTCTTCATCACACATTGTATTAAAATTGTTAGAAGAATAATATACATTACTGTTATTCATATTAGATAAGTAACCTCCTGATGATTTACTATGCCTATTATAAGCCTATAAATTAAGTACTGTCAAGTGTTTTTAAGAATTTTCATCATTTCTTTCATCTATACCTGCAATAGCCCATTTTTCAATTCCTATTTCTATATTAGAAGGATATAGCAATACTATTACTCTGCCACTTTCTTCTATTTGAGTAATTTTGCCAGATAAGCCTGAATAGGTAATAACCCTATCCCCTTCTTTTAAATTGTCTTGCATTTGTTTTAGCTTTTTGTCTTCTTTTCTTTTAGGAAGATAAGCAAAGGCAAAAATAATCAGAATTAATAGAAATGTAATTCCAAAATTAATATAATCCATTTTTTCTCCATTCTATCACCCAGCAAACCTGTATCTGTTTGCTGGGTGATATTCTATTAGGTTAGATTGGTAGTATTGCTACCTTCTACCACATTGTTATTTACTGTTCCACCAGAGGTAGTTGTAGTGGTATTATTGGAGACGTTTCCGGTAGTATTGTTTGCTGTGTTCGTAGTATTTGTAGTGTTTGTATTCGTTACAGTATTTCCTACTACATTGGTATTTGCTCCACCTACTGTGTTTTGCGTATTTCCTGTGGTATTTGTTATGGTATTTGTGTTTTCATTTTCTTCTGCTTCGGAAGAAAAGTTTTGTGCTCCCTGTTCTTGTAAGTAGTTTGTTACATTCATTAATTGTCCTAAATAACGCATATAGTATTCTGTCGTATTTCCTGTGGTAGTTGAATAAATTTCGTCTAGTTCACATGGTATAATAACTTCTCCAAGGGAGTTAACAAGTCCATATTTTCTTTGACGGTTTTCTTTATCTTTTCCAAAAACAATTCCTTCATAGTTTGGAATAACTAACAAATTATTCATGCTCTTGTCTTTGGTAGTGCTAACAACATATCCTAAGCTATCATGTTCTACTGGTAAAAGTATTTGTCCTCTTCTGTCAAATAATCCCCATTTTTTATCTTTTTGTACAGGAATGCAATTATCAAATAATAAAGCACCATTTTGAATATCATCGGCTGGGAACAAACTTAAATCAATACCTATTTGGTCATATTCTATTGGAATAATAGTTCTTCCTGTCGCATCTATTACACCATTTTTATTATCTAATGTTGCTATATATAGTTTTAAGTCTTGGTCTAGTACTTTTAAGTTACTATAGGTTGGTGTAATTCTAGTAACACCTTCTACAGACATAATTCCTACTTTACCATCTGTTGTTGTTACAAAGAATTCATTATTAGCTTCTGAATATTGAATACGGTTAAAACGTACATTAATAATGGTAGCATTGGATGAAATGTTAATAACTCCCATTCTTCTGTTGCCATCTTCTACTACTAATAAATTTCGTAACATAGCTTTTTGTTCATTTAAAGTAGTAGCTACTGTATATCCTTGGGCAGATAGATTTTGATTATAGTAGTTTACCAAATAAGGAAGCGTATAGATAGTAACAGTGTTATTTTCACGATTATAGCTAATAGAAAGATTAAATCCAGTTCTTGCTCCTTCTAGGTTGGTATACATTTTTCCATTATATGTGATAACCGTTTTAGGAAGAGTTAAATACTCGTAATCTTCTCCGGAGTTTGTTAAATTCTTTTTATAAATGGTATTAGAATTCAAAGTAAATGCTGTTACTTCGCTAATGGATTCTACATAACATTCATTTTGACTTTGATTCATTTCTTTATAACTGCCTTGGTTATATTGATAGCCTACATAACTTGCCAAATCATTAATAGAAACATAAACATCATCATCTTGAATAACAAAAGTACTTTCTGGTACACTGGTAGATGCACCATCAATAACAACTTTTAATTTCAAGGATTGAAAGTAAGATATTGCGACTAATAATACAATACATAAGATGACCAAAAATACAATTACAATTAAAATTGCCATCGCAATTCTTTTGTTTTTTTGTTGTTCTCGTTTATTGTTTCCTCCATTTTCAATTAAGTTCATAGTAGTTCCTCCTTTTATTCTTTTGTATATCCATATTTTTGATAAAACTGGTTTTTAAAGTTTTCTAAGTTATCCTGCTCTATTTCTATTCTAACTCTTTCCATGAGTTTCGTCAAGAAGTATAAATTATGCATAGAAAGTAATCTTACCCCTAAAATCTCTTTCGTTTTCACCAAATGACGTATATACGCTCTTGTGTAATTTTTGCATGTATAGCAATCGCATTCTGGGTCTAATGGTGTAAAATCTCTTTCATAGGTTGCATTCCTTACTACTACTTTTCCGTTCCAAGTCATGGCAGTTCCATTTCTGGCAATTCTGGTTGGTAGTACACAGTCACACATGTCTATTCCCGCCAAAGCTGCTTCTATTAAATAATCTGGTGTTCCTACACCCATTAAATAGCGTGGTTTATTTTCTGGCATAAGAGGTGCTGTGTAATGTAAAATATCCAAAAATTCTTCTTTTGGTTCTCCTACACTAATACCTCCTATGGCATAGCCTGGAAAGTCTAGTGCTATTAAATCTTTTGCAGATTGCAAACGTAAGTCTTTATAAAAGCCTCCCTGAATAATACCAAATAATCCTTGTTTATCTACAGTTTTATGTGCTTCTTTACATCGTTTTGCCCACCTTGTTGTTCGTTCCATCGAATTTTTTGTATATTCATAACTTGCCGGATATTCTACACATTCGTCAAACGCCATAATAATATCTGCACCTAGTGCTTCTTCTATTTCCATTACCTTTTCTGGTGATAAAAAATGTTTGCTACCATCTAGGTGGGATTTGAATTCTACTCCTTCTTCCGAAATAGTACGTAAGTCACTTAAACTAAATACTTGAAATCCTCCACAATCTGTTAAAATAGGACGGTCCCAACGCATAAACTGGTGTAATCCTCCTGCTTCTTTTACCAGTTCATGTCCTGGTCTTAAGTATAAATGATAGGTATTGGATAAAATAATTTGTGCTCCTATTTCTTTTAGTTCTTCTGGTGTAAGAGATTTTACGGTAGCTTGTGTTCCTACTGGCATAAAAACTGGAGTTTGAATATCTCCATGTGGTGTATGAATTACCCCTCTTCTTGCTCCTGAATTTTTATCTTGGTGTAACAATTCATATGTAATTGCTTGTTTCATTCTTTCCTCCTATTACTACTTACTTTATAAACATAGCGTCTCCAAAGCTAAAAAAGCGATATTTCTCTTTTACAGCTTCCTGATAAGCCTGTAAAATATATTCTCTTCCTGCCAAAGCAGATACTAACATTAATAATGTAGATTGTGGTAAGTGGAAATTGGTAATTAAGGCATCAATACATTTAAAGGTATATCCTGGATAGATGTAAATTCCTGTATCTGCCTCCATTTCTTTTACCATTCCGATTGCTATCTGCAACGGTTTCTAGCACTCTACAAGAAGTTGTTCCTACTGCTATTACACGCTTTCCTGCTTTTTTAGCACTATTTATTTTGTCTGCATCTTCTTTCTTAATATAAAAGTGTTCCGTATGCATTTCATGTTCTTCTACATTTTCTTCCTTTACTGGTCTAAAGGTTCCTATTCCTACATGTAAAGTAACATTGGCAATAGTAATTCCTTTTTCTTTTATTTTTTCTAATAAATCTTCTGTAAAGTGAAGTCCGGCAGTAGGTGCTGCAGCAGAGCCTTCGTATTTGGCATATACTGTTTGGTATCTATTTTTTTCTTGCAAAGATTCTTTTATGTATGGTGGTAATGGCATTAATCCAATCATATCTAAAATTTCGTTAAAAATACCTGTATAATAAAATTGTACTTTTCTATTACCACCTGACATTTCTTCTAATATTTTTGCTTTTAGTATACCATTTCCAAAAGAGACCATTGCTCCTGCTCTTAATTTTCTTCCTGGTCTTACCATTACTTCCCAAATATCTTTTTCTATTGGGTGTAACAATAAAAATTCCACATGAGCTCCTGTTTCTTTTTGTCCATACAGTCTTGCTGGTATTACTTTTGTATTATTTCTTACTAAACAATCTCCCGGTTCTAAATAATCAATAATATCCTTAAAAATTTTATGTTCAATGGTGTGTTCTTTTCGGTCTAGCACCATTAAACGAGATTCGTCTCTTTTTTCTATTGGAAATTGTGCAATTAATTCTTGTGGTAAATTATAATCAAAATCTGTTACTTTCATTCTTCCTCATTCTTTCTATGTATTGGTAATTTGAAATAATCTTTTTATACTTCCTACTAATTCTTGTATTGCATTGGCTGGCTCGTCCAAATCTCTTAATGTATAAGTATATTCTAAATCACTGGCATGCACTGGTTTTGTTTGATAAACTTCTTTAGGAAGTCCCTGCCCACCTTGTATCGTTTGCGTCATATAGGCTGCATACCAATTGCGTAAACCTGTTACAGAATTTTCTTCATAGTCATACTTTGCGTTGTCATGTAATTCTGGAATAGTATAACCATTTTCTTGTGCATTACGTTCTAAGGTGTGTAAAAATTCATGAATAAATACTTCCTCTGGAAATTCATTACGATTATAGGCAAAATGATATAAATATTCTTTATTATCTCTTGGTATATGAACATTAGAAAAACCAATTTGTAAATAGTCCATTCCGCCTAATCCAATCCATTTTGTTGTTTTGGTAGCTTGGTCGTCATTGGCACTTCCTAAATCGATGCATACAAAAATATGGTCATATTCTTTTTGTTGTAAATATGGCTCTATCTGCTTAAATACATCCTTTGCTCCTACATAATAGCCATTAGATTCATCATAAGATAAGGAGGTAATTGGCTCTGCAATACGGAACATGTCAAACTCAGCTGTCATTAGTCCACCAGAAAGCTCTGTACATGTTCTTGTAAACCTTTCCATATCTTCCTGCATTGTATAATAATCTGCATCTTGCATGATGGTTTGTATTCTTTTTTGTTCCCCTTTGCTATTGGCTACTGCATCTATTTGGTTAAAAAAGAAACAAGCAAAATCCCAGTCTGTAGATGTTAAGGAACTACCAGCTTCTAAGATAAAATCGGAAAACCATGCCGTTCCTTTTACATTATCATCATAGCCCCCTAAACGAAATCCTATATCTACTTCTTCTCTGTTTTTGGAATTAAAATAAAACTCTACTTTCGTCCAGTCTGTTGTTCCTGATACTGGTTTTGATTTTTCCACCGTATTGCTAATAACAATTTGAGCACCTCCTAAAGAAGGTTCATGCTCTGTTACTACATCTTGTGTCTTTACCATACATGTTACTTTATAGGGAGTATTCGGCGTTACTTTTACTGTTTTAGAAAACAATGCATCATTAAAATCTGAATTTGTAATACGATAACTTGCCATGTCCGAATAGGTGATTTCATCATCTCTTTTAAACTCAGAATATCCCATTTTTAATTCACTACGAAGAAATTCATTAAAATTGTTTTCTTTGTATAATCCATAGGCTTGGACAACTGCAATTAACAAAAGAACAACAACACAATAATAAACGACTCTTCCTAAAACTGATTTTTTCGCTCTCATGCTATGTCTCCCTTCTGTTCTTATTATACTAAAATACTATACAAAAAAGCAATCCTTATTTTATAATTTTAAAAAAATTTGCCTGTTTATGTGTAAAACAGGCAAGTTTTTGTTTTATTTTAAATTTTGACTGCATCTATGGCAAATAGTTGGATTTTCTTTATCTTCTCCTACGGTTGTAGAATACATCCAGCATCTTTCGCATTTTTCTCCTTCTGCCATTTCTACTTTTACCCCTACTTTATCTCCTTCTTTACGATTGTCTTTTTCTATTTGTAAATCTGAGATAATAAATACAGTCATTAGAATTTCTTTGTTTTCTTCTAAGAAAGCATATTCTTCTGGTTTTGCATATAAGGTTACTTTGGCATTTAAAGAATGTCCTATTACTTTTTCTGTTCTTGCTTCTTCTAATTTTTTTGCTACCAATTCTTTGTAATACATAACTTTTTCCCATTTTTCTGCAAGTTCTGGATTATCCCATTCTTTGTTTACTTCTGGATAAAAGTCTAACATAACACTTTCTGTATTTTCTGTTTTGGTATGAGGCATGTATTTCCAAATTTCTTCTGCAGTAAAGCAGGTCATTGGTGCTAAAATACGTACCAAGGCACTTAAAATTTGATACATGGTATATTGTGCAGCTCTACGTTCTTTTGAATTTGCTTTATAGGTATATAGTCTATCTTTGATAATGTCTAAATAAAAGTTACTCATATCGGTTACGCAGAATTGATTAATTGCATGGTATGCTGCATGGAAATCATATTTATCATAACTTTCGGTACATTCTTTTACCATTTTATTTAAACGTAACAATGCCCATTTGTCTATTTCTAGTAAATCTTTATACTCTACTACTTCTTCTGGGTTATAGTCTGCTATATTTCCTAAAATATATCTTGCTGTATTTCTCATTTTACGGTAACTTTCACTAATTTGTTTTAAAATTTCCTTAGATAGGCTGACATCTGTTTTATAATCTGATGCTAATACCCATAGTCTTAAAATATCTGCTCCGTATTCTTTAATAATTTCTTGTGGACTAATACCATTTCCTAGAGATTTAGACATTTTTCTTCCTTCACCGTCTACTGTCCATCCGTGTGTTAATACTTCTTTGTATGGTGAAATTCCATTTACTGCAACAGATGTTAAAATAGAAGCTTGGAACCATCCTCTATATTGGTCTGCACCTTCTAGGTATAAATCTGCTGGATATGGCAAACCTCTTTCTACTAATACACCTTGATGAGAAGTACCAGAATCAAACCATACATCCATGATGTCTGTTTCTTTTTTAAACTTTGTATGTCCACACTCTGGGCAAGTTGCTCCTTCTGGCATTAGTTCTTCTGGAGTTAAATCAAACCAGCTGTTAGAACCTTTTTCTCTAAAAATTGCCTGAATTTTTTTAATAGACTCATCGGTAATATATTCTTTTCCACATTCTTCGCAATAGAACATTGGAATTGGAACACCCCAGGTACGTTGTCTAGAAATACACCAGTCCGCTCTATCTTCTACCATGCTGGTAATTCTATCTTCTCCCCAAGCAGGAACCCAATGTACTTTTTTAATTTCTTCTATCGTTTTATCTCTAAACTTATCTACAGAAGCAAACCATTGGTCTGTTGCACGGAAGATAATTGGGTTTTTACATCTCCAGCAATGTGGATAAGAGTGATTTATCTTTTCTTTGTGTAATAAATAATGATTTTCTTCTAGCCAAGTGATAATAGCTTCGTTAGATTTTTCGTAATATAATCCAGCAAATGGACCTGCAGCTTCTGTTTGGTATCCTTTTCCATCTACACAAACAACAATATCTAATCCATTTTTTATACCACATAAATAGTCTTCTTTACCATAACCAGGAGCTGTATGCACTGCACCAGTACCAGTATCTAATTCTACTACTATAGTATCATCACTACCTAGTACTACTCTTGAAGTTCTATCTAAGAATGGATGCTTGCAAAGCACTCCTTCTAAGTCTGTTCCTTGTAGTGTTTGCACTGTAGTATAGTTTTCAATATTGGCATTTTTCATTACTTCTTCTACTAAAGCAGTAGCCATAATTAATTTTTCTTTTCCGGTATTTACAATACTGTATTCATATTCTCCGCCAACCGTAATACCAACATTACCTGGCAGGGTCCATGGTGTTGTTGTCCAAATTACCATATACGTATCTTTGCAATCAAATTTTCCCTTGCTATCTTCTACTTTAAATTTTACATAAATAGATGTTGTATCACAATCTTTGTACTCAATTTCTGCCTCTGCCAAAGCGGTTTCACAATCGGTACACCAGTATACTGGTTTTAGTCCTTTATAAATATAGCCTTGTTGATACATTTTTCCAAATACACCAATTTGTCTTGCTTCGTATTCTGGTTTTAAAGTGATATATGGGTTTTCCCAATCTCCTAATACCCCTAATCTTTTAAACCCTTCTGTTTGTTTTTCTACAAAACCTAAAGCAAAATCTCTACAGGTATCACGGAATTTAGATACACTAATCTCATCACGGTTTAATCCCAACACTTGTATTGCTCTTTTTTCTGTTGGAAGCCCGTGTGTATCATATCCTGGAACATATGGTGTATAAAATCCCTTTAAATTCTTGTAACGAACTATGGTATCTTTTAATATTTTATTTAACGCATGCCCAATATGAATTTCTCCATTTGCATAAGGTGGTCCGTCATGTAGTACAAAAGGTGTTTTTCCTTCATTTTTCTTTAACATTTTTTCGTATAAACCTTGTTCAAAAACTTCTTTTTGAATGTTAGGCTCATTTTGTGGTAAACTAGCCCTCATTGGAAAGTCTGTTTTTGGTAAATTTAATGTTTTTCCATAGTCTTTTTTTTCTTCCATAGTAATCCCTCTTTCTTCTTTATTTTTTAAACAAAAATTTCTAATGAAATTCCTATACAAAAACGTTCCTTTCATCTGCTAGGACGAAAGGAACGCTTTTCCGTGGTACCACCTAATTTAGAGTATTATTTACTCTCACTTTGCCCCTTTAACGCGGGAATGCGACTTTTCCTACTTTAACTTTCAGAAAAATAACAATCAGGTGATAACAGATAAATTATTATTCTACTAAACTTGCACCATCTGTTTAGCTCTCTAAAGATTTTACTTTACCTATCCTGTCCTAATTCTTGTTTTTGATAGTATATACAATAATGATAATATCATACCACTTTTTTCTTTTTTTGACAAGTAGTATGTTATTTAAATTATGCAGTTTCCATCGTGTTTTTTTGCATTTTCGTTGTTTCCCTCTTTACTTTTTGCTGTTTCGTAAGTTTGTTATTATTAATTACGATATCTGGCTTTTCCCCTTTTTCTACCGTTTCCTTGGTTACAATACACTTTTCTATGTTAGGATTAGAAGGAACTTCATACATAATATCACGCATAATTTCTTCTATAATAGAACGTAATCCTCTGGCACCCGTTTTTCTTTCTATTGCTTTATCTACAATTAGTTCTAATGCCTCTGGTTCAAATTCTAGTTCTACATCATCATATCGCATTAATTTTTTATATTGTTTAACAAGTGCATTTTTTGGTTTTGTTACAATATCAATTAAAGCTTTTCTGTCTAGTTCTTCTAAAGTAGCAATAATTGGAAGTCTACCTACAAATTCTGGTATTAATCCAAATTTTAATAAGTCTTGTGGCAATAACTTTTCAAAAATTTCGCCTTTTTTCATTTCTTTACTACTTTGAACATTAGCTCCAAAACCAATAGATTTCTTGCCAATACGGTCTTTGATAATATTTTCTAATCCCTCAAAGGCTCCTCCACAAATAAACAAAATATTTTCTGTGTTAATTTGGAGTAATTCTTGATGCGGATGTTTTCTTCCTCCTTGTGGTGGAACAGAAGCAGTTGTTCCTTCTACTATTTTTAGTAGTGCTTGCTGTACACCTTCTCCACTAACATCTCTTGTAATAGAAGGATTTTCAGATTTTCTAGAGATTTTATCAATCTCATCAATATAAATAATTCCTCTTTCTGCTTTTTCTATATTATAATCTGCTGCTTGAATTAGTTTTAATAAAATATTTTCTACATCTTCTCCTACATAGCCTGCCTCTGTAAGTGTGGTAGCATCTGCAATAGCAAATGGTACTTTTAAAATTCTAGCAAGTGTTTGGGCAAGTAATGTTTTTCCACATCCTGTAGGTCCTAATAAAAGAACATTGCTTTTTTGTATTTCTACTCCATCATCTTGTTTTTCATTATTATTAATTCGTTTGTAATGGTTATATACAGCTACTGCTAATGTTTTTTTTGCTTCTTCTTGACCAATCACATATTCATCCAGAATAGCCTTTATTTGAGCAGGATTTGGAATTTCTTCTATTTCTGCTAAAGTATAGTTTACATCTTGTTCTTCGCTATCATCTTCTAAAATACTACTACATACCTTTACACATTCGTTACAAATATAGACTCCTGGACCTGCTACCATTCTATCTACTTCTTCTTGTACTTTACCACAAAAAGAACAGCGAATACTTTTATTTCCTGTATTTTTAGCCATTTTCAATCTCCTTATTTTTTCTTATTTATTTCTTTCTTTGGTTTATTGTCTTTTATCAATAATTCCATCAATTAATCCGTATGCTAATGCTTCTTCTGCTGTCATGTAATTATCTCTTTCTGTATCTTTGTTAATAGTTTCTAAACTCTGTCCTGTTCTTTCACTTAGTAATTTGTTTAGTTTTTCTCTTGTTTTTACCATGTGGTCTGCATGAATTTTAATTTCTGTTGTTTGACCAGAAAGTCCGCCACCACCAATTAGTGGTTGATGTATTAAAATTTCAGAATTTGGTGTTGCAAATCTTCTTCCTTTCTCTCCAGAAGCTAATAGTACAGAACCCATACTAGCTGCCATTCCAATGCAAATAGTAGAAACAGGGCATTTAATATAGTTCATGGTATCTACAATAGCCATTCCATCTGTAATAGAACCTCCTGGGCTGTTAATATATAAGCTAATTTCTTTGTCTGGGTCTTCAGACTCTAGGAACAATAATTGAGCAATGGTAAGGCTTGCTGTAGTAGGATTTACATCTTCTCCTAAAAAGATAATTCTGTCTTTTAATAATCTAGAGAAAATATCGTAAGATCTTTCTCCTTTTGATGTTTGTTCAATAACATAAGGTACTAAACTTGCAAATTCTTTCATTTTTATCCTCCTCTAATTTTATGTTTTTTCTTTTCTAATAGTGCAAAAAGCCAGAGGTATATTTTTTATTTTTTAAAATAGTTACCCCCAACTTTTTTACCTAGTTTTTTATTTTATTTTTGCATTATCTATAATAAACTGAATGGCTTTTTCTTCTTTAATACTTTGTTCTAAGTATTTCTTTAATGTTTCATTTAACTTTAAGTCTTCTTCTTTACGTCCATAAGTTTCTGCCATTTCTTTTATTTTACTTGCTATTTCGTCTTCTGCTACTTCTATTTTTGCATCTTTTGCAACAGCTTCTAAAACTAATCTAGATTTTACATTTTCTTTTGCCTGTTCTTCGTATTCTTTTCTAAAATCTGCTTCTGTTTTATTTAGCATTTGCAAATATTGTTCTAATTTTAGTCCTTGGTAAGAAAGTCTAGATTCTACTTCTTTTACCATATTGTCAATTTCAGATTCTATCATACCAGATGGAATATCTATTTCGGTAGCATCACAAACTGCTTTAATAGCAGCTTCTTCTGTTTCGTATTTTGCTCTTCTGGTATTTTCTTCTTCTAATTTTTCACGAATACTCTTTTTTAACTCTTCTAAGGTATCAAATTCGCTTACATCTTTTGCAAACTCATCATCTACGGTTGGAAGTTCTTTTTCTTTAATTTCATGAAGTTTTACTTTAAATACAGCTTCTTTTCCTGCTAAATCTTTTGAGAAATAGTCTTTAGGGAATGTTACTGTAATATCTTTTTCTTCTTCTTTTTTCATTCCAATAATTTGGTCTTCAAATCCTGGAATAAAAGTTTTACTTCCAATGGTTAATTCATGTCCTTCTGCTTTTCCACCTTCAAAAGGAACACCATCTACAGAACCTTCAAAATCGATAGTAACAATATCTTTATCCTTTACTGCTCTATCTTCTACGGTAATAATTCTTGCATTTCTTTCTCTCATGTGTTCGATTTCATGGTCGATATTTTCATCAGATACAGTATACTCAATTTTCTTTAAAGCTATACCTTTATATTTTCCTACTGTTACTTCTGGCTTTATTTGTACTACAGCAGTAAAAATAAGGTCTTGTCCTTTTCCTATTTGTGTAACTTCGATATCTGGTCTGCTAACAGCTTCTATGTTATTTTCTTTTAGTTCTTTTTCATATATCTCTGGAACTACTTCATTAAAAGCATCCTCATAGAAAATTTCTTTTCCATAGTGTTTTTCTACAATAGCCAAAGGAGCCTTTCCTTTTCTAAATCCTGGTATATTAAAATACTTAGCACTTTTTACATATACCTTTTGAATAGCCTCATCAAACTTTGCGGCCTCTACTGTAAATTCTAATTTTAGTTCATTGTTTTTGTCGGTTTTCTCAATTTTGATACTCATATTCTTCTTCCTTTCCGATTTTTTATGTTACTTATTTCTTAGCTTTTATATTATATCATGGATTTTCAAGATTTCAAGCCCTTTTTTGTTATTTTTGTTGCCTTTTTTAGCTTGTGTCGCATATGCCAAAAAGGCGACCCACTTTTTCGTAGCTCATCTTTATTTTATATCTATTTTTCTTTCTTTTATTTAAACCTAAATATATGTGGGTCTCGTATTTCCATTTTCATGATTTTTCATCAGTTTTTCATCTTTTGCGAATTCAAAATATTCATCCCTTATATGATATACATATCCGCTTTCTAATATCATTTAGTCTGTCCTTTCTAAAATAAGAGGGAATTTTGAAATAGACCCCCTCTTATTTTCATAATAGATAATTTATTACTCGCACCACCATAAAGCGAGAAACATTTTCTTTCTATATTTATTAGACAATTTCTAAAAAGTAATTGTCAAGATGTTTTGTATGATAAATATACTAATATTTTATGCTATTTTTACGAATTTATGTACTACTATTGTATTTCTGTTCCGCCCCATTCTACGGCTACAAAGCCCTTTCTTTCTGGAGTAGTTAGTTTTTGTTCTTTTACATCTATTGGTTCATTTAATCCTTTAAAAGTCATTAATACTCTTATGGTAGTGTCTGGGTTTGGCTCTATCGTTAGTGGCATATTTTTATTTATTTCTTCTGGAGTAGCAAACCTTATATAGTTATAGTTATTTTTTTCTAGTTTTGGTAACCAGTATATAATAAACTCTTCTACCTCTCTTTCGGTTAAGCCTAGAATTGCCAATTTTTCTTCTAAAAATTTAGCGGAGTCTGAACCTTTTACTGCAAAGCCTGTATCTTCTACTTTAAATGGAATTACGTTTTCACTTTCGTAGTATAAAGAATATAAATTTCTTTGTGTAGATAAGTCCACTAAGTCTCCATTAGGCTCTGCTTGCACTTTCCATCCACTATTTGTATATTGTGGATAAGAGCATGTTATTTTTTCTGGTAATCCTAGTTTTACCTCTATTTTACTTGTTTCTTCAGAATACAAGTAAATAATTGGCTTTGCCATCCTCATCCAATCCTCCGAATGCTTTTTTATCATGTCAAAACTTAAGCTATTCATATTTTGATTTACTTCTTCTCTAGTATTGTTGTTTTGACATGTGTTTTCTTTATTGTTGCTATTTTGATATGCATTTTCCTTACTATTATTTTGGATTATAACAAATGTCACTCCTAAGATAATTGCTATTAGTAATACAAGAAGTATTATGAATATAATAGCTGTTTTAAAACTAATTTTAATTTGCCCCTTTTGTTTCCTTTGTTCCATTTTTTCCCCTTCTTTCGTTATTTTCTTCTCTTTTATTCTACTGTTATTGCTTTCTTTTTGTCAAGATGTTTTTTCTTTTTCTATAAACCCCCTTGTCATTTTTTCTTTTTTTCTGTACAATGCAGGTAGAAAAAATAAAAGGAGGAAATAAAAATGGTTTCTATCAAAAATTTATTTGAAAATGATGACGTAAAAGTAATCCAAAAACAGGGGGATATTTCTGTTATTGAGTTTCAACGTGATTTAAGTGTTAGCAAAAGTAATGCGATTGAGGAGTATTATGCAGGACAGATGAATGTTAGAAGAAGACAGGTGTTAATTGAGCTTAAGGGCAATGAGTATATTACTAGCTCTGGTGCGATGCAATGGACTGCTGGAAATGTGGAGGCTTCTACTAATATTAAAGGTGTTGGAGATTTTTTAGGGAAGGCAATTAAAGGTAGTGTTACAAAAGAGTCTACGGTAAAGCCTAAATACCATGGAACTGGTCTTTTAGCGTTAGAGCCTACTTATCGTCATATTTTAATTGAAGATGTTTCTACTTGGAATGGTGGTATGGTTTTAGAAGATGGCTTATTTTTAGCTTGTGAAGCAAGCCTTAATACCAATGTTGTTATGCGTTCTAATTTATCTTCTGCTGTTCTTGGTGGGGAAGGGTTATTTAATTTAAAGCTAGAAGGAAAAGGTTATGCTGTTTTAGAAAGTTTTGTTCCTAGAGAAGAATTAATGGAACTTACCTTAGAAAATGACCAAGTAAGAATTGATGGTAACTTGGCTATTGCGTGGTCTAATTCTTTAGAGTTTAGGGTAGAAAAGTCTACTAGAAGTTTAGTAGGCTCTGCTGTAGCAGGAGAAGGTTTTGTAAATGTATACCGTGGTACAGGAAAAATTTTGATGGCACCTGTTGCTCCTGAAACCCTTAACAATATTTTAACCTATCGTCCTAAAGCTTAAGTAATGTATAACAAATCTTATTTTTTATATATTACTATACAATAAAACAGTATTCTTAAAAATGAGAATACTGTTTTTGTTTATCTATTCTTCTTATGCTATTTATGCTATGATAAGCAAATTGGATCAAAATTTATATAGTCTCCACTTACTAGTTTAAATAAAATCCCATTTTTTACTCCCTCTACGGCTTCTTTATGGGAATCTCCATGTAAATGGCCATAAATGCAGATAGAAACAGAATATTCTTGTAGAACCGCAAGAATATTTTGCATCATTTCTGTATTTGCCATAGCTGCCTTACTAATAGGCGGATAGTGCATACATACCATAATTCTTTTTTGTGTGCCAAATTGTTGTATGCCATCTTCTAAGGATAGTTTTAATCTGTTTATTTCTCTTTCTAGCATTTTTTTCCCGTCTTTTGTATCATTTAAAGACCAAAACCTTGTTCCACAAATAATGGTATCTTCTACACAGTAACTATTATTATAAATAAAGTCCACAGTAGCAATGTTATTTTCTTTTAAAAAGTTTCGCATTTTATTTAAGGTTGTCCACCAATAATCGTGGTTTCCTTTGAGTAATAATTTACGTCCTGGAAGTGCATTTAAAAACTGAAAATCTGGTAAAGTATCTTCTAACTTCATTGCCCACGAAAAATCTCCTGGTAATAACACGGTATCTTGCTCTTTTACTTTTTGCATCCAATTTGCTTTTGTTCTTTCTGCATGGTCTTTCCAGTTATCTCCAAATATATCCATTGGTTTTGGCTGTTTAAAAGAGAGGTGTAAATCGGATATTGCATAAATTGCCATGTTTCTTTTCTCCTTACCCTATTTTTAAATTTGGTACTGCATTTAAATCTAAAGAAGAAATATTACCTGCTAAATAGTTATAGTACCCGCGCAGAGGCTATCATTGCTGCGTTATCGGTACATAACTCTAGTTTAGGATAGTAAATGGTATATCCTTCTTCTTTGCCTAGTTTAGAAAATTGCTCACGTATATAGCTGTTAGCAGATACCCCTCCTGCTAATGCAATTTTAGATATGCCAAGCTTATTACTTGCTTTTTTGGTGTTTTCTACTAATATTTCTGCTGCTAATTTTTCAAAACTGCAACACAAATCTGCTTTATTTATTTCTGGATTTTTGTGGTGTAAATTAATAATAGCTGTTTTTATTCCACTAAAACTAAAATCTAGGTCTTCTAAGTGTGGTTTTGGAAGTTCTATATTTTGCTTTCCTTGTTTAGCCAGTGCATCCACTTTAGGTCCTCCTGGATAGCCTAGCCCAATTACTCTTGCAATTTTATCAAATGCTTCCCCTATGGCATCATCTCTTGTTTTACCTAAGATTTCAAACTCTGTATAGTCTTTGATATGAATAAGGTGCGTATGCCCTCCAGAAATAACTAGGCATAAAAATGGTGGCGTTAATTCTGGAAAGGTAATATAGTTTGCAGCAATGTGTCCTTGTAAGTGGTTTACTCCTACTAATGGCTTTTGGAGTGCAAAACTTAAAGCCTTTCCATAAGAAAGCCCTACTAGTAATGCTCCTACTAGTCCTGGACCATATGTGCAAGCAATTACATCAATGTCTTCAAACTGCATATTTGCTTGTTCTAGTGCTTCTTTGGTAACAGTAGAAATAGCTTCCACATGATTTCTAGAAGCTATTTCTGGTACTACTCCTCCAAATTGCTTGTGTATATCTATTTGTGAATGAATAACATTGGAAAGTACTTCTCTTCCATTCTTAACTACAGCTACTGATGTTTCATCACAACTTGATTCAATTCCTAATACAATACAATCTTTTTTCATTTTTTTCCTTCTTTACTTTATATAAATCCAAATATTTTAGAAATTACCCAAAATAGTCCATCTGATATGGCTTCTATAACAGGAGAAACAATAACACCTGCTAAGCCTGTAATCCATAATGCCAAAAAAACAATATAAAATATTTGTGCATGTTCCATAATCCAATTTTTTGCTTTATATGGTAGAAAGTGCATAAAAATTTTAGAACCATCTAGCGGTGGTAGTGGAATTAAGTTAAATACTCCTAACCCTATGTTTACATAGATAGTGTTTATTAATAATAAATATACAATATTTCCTATATCGCTAGAAAAATAAAATAAAGGTGCAAATCTACCAATAAAAAAGTAAATAATCGTAAACACAATGGCAAGTATAAAATTCATAAGCGGTCCTGCAAAGGATACGATTGCCTCTCCTGCACTCATCGATATTTTTCTATCAAAGTTTCTTGGATTAATTTGTACTGGTTTTCCCCATCCTATATGAACAAAGAGTAACATAAAAAATCCAATTGGGTCTAAATGACTTAGTGGGTTTAAATTTAATCTTCCTTGCATTCTAGGCGTATCATCTCCTAGTTTGTCAGCAGCAAAGGCATGTGCAAATTCGTGAAAAGTAATGGCTACTAGCACTCCTGGAAGTGTTAAGAGTAAACTTAAAATTCCATTTACCCCCATGCTAGCAATGGAGAACAATGCCAAAATTGCAAGAAGAATGTATAACATCCTATTATCAAAACTAAAGTTAAACAATCTGTTTCCACCTTTCATAATTATTTTTCAATTGTACTGGTAATTTCTAAGCATTATTTATAGGTTTCATTGTAGGGAATAATAAGACATCACGAATAGATGCTGCGTCTGTTAGTAGCATAACAAAACGGTCTATTCCTATTCCTAGTCCTCCTGTTGGTGGTAAGCCTATTTCTAATGCATTAATATAGTCTTCGTCCATCATGCCTGCTTCTTCGTCTCCGTTTTCTCTTGCTTCTACTTGTTTTTTAAATCTTTCATATTGGTCAATTGGGTCATTTAGTTCAGAGAATGCGTTTCCATATTCTCTTCCACCAATGAACACTTCAAATCTCTCTGTTAAGCGGTCATCTTCCTTTTTTCTTTTTGCAAGTGGTGAGATTTCTACTGGGTAATCATAAATAAATGTTGGCTGAATTAATGTTTTTTCTACATATTCATCAAAGAATAAGCTAATAACATCTCCTCTTGTTTGTTTGGTTTCTGGTACTTCTATGTTTTTGCTTTTTGCTAAACTTACTGCTTCTTCATCTGTTGTAATAGTATTAAAGTCAATTCCTGTTACTTCTTTAATAGAATCTATCATGGTAATTCTTTTCCAAGATGGGGTTAGGTCTATTTCTTGTCCTTGATATTGTATTTTTGTAGTTCCTAATACTTTTTGTGCGGTTCTAGAAAATAGCTCTTCTGTAATGTCCATCATATCGTGGTAATCTTGAAAAGCAGCATATAGTTCTAGCATAGTAAATTCTGGGTTATGTCTAATATCCATTCCTTCATTTCTAAATACTCTTCCTAATTCATATACTTTGTCAAATCCACCTACAATTAATCTTTTTAGGTTAAGTTCTAAGGCGATTCTTAAATACATGTCAATGTCTAATGTATTGTGATGTGTAACAAATGGTCTAGCCGTTGCTCCACCAGAGATAGTATTTAAAATTGGTGTTTCTACTTCTAAATATCCTTTTTCTTCTAGAATACTTCTAATTTCACTAATAATTTTGCTTCTTAGAATAAAAGTTTCTTTTACTTCTGGATTCATAATTAAATCTACATATCTTTGGCGATAACGTAAGTCTGTGTCTTTTAATCCATGAAATTTTTCTGGAAGTGGTCTTAAAGATTTAGAAAGAAGTGTTACTTCTTTTGCATGTACAGAAATTTCTCCTGTTCTGGTTTTAAATACAAATCCAGTAATTCCAATAATATCTCCAATGTCATCTTCTTTAAATGCTTTGTAGGATTCTTCTCCTAAGTCATTAATACTAACATAACTTTGGATTTTTCCTTCTCCATCTTGTAAATGGCAAAAGGATGCTTTTCCCATAATTCTTTTAGCAATCATTCTTCCTGCTATGGTTACATCTTTTCCTTCTAATGCTTCATAGTTTTCTTCTATTTGTTTGCTTGTATGCGTTCTGTTAAATTTTGTAATAGCATAAGGATCTTTCCCATTTTGTCTTAATGTATTTAATTTTTCTCTTCTTATTTTCATTAATTGATTCATATCCAATTCTACTTCTTGGTTTTTGGTTTGGTTTTCACTCATTGTTTTTCCTCCTGATTTTTTATTTGTCGCTATCATTATATACCTAAAATGCCTATTTTGTAAATACTTCCCATTCATTTTTCCAAAAAGACAGAGGAGCATATGCTCCTCTATCTTTTGCCATTATCCCCAATAGCAGTAAAAGTACTGCGTACCTATTGGAATTTGCACCCTTATACCTGCGCGAGCGTTTTGTTCACTTAAGCTTATTGCACTTACATTGTAGAAATACAAAGCACCATTCTGCCAAAACTTTGGGTCGTCTAGTCCTTGCAAATAAGCTTGCTCCCTTAGCAATTCTTTTGTTGGATCTATTCCTGCCTGTACTTCTGCTACAAAGGTTTCATATGCCTCGTCTACATGGGTTGGTAAAATATCCTGTGTTACCAGAATATTACCATCTTTCGTCACAAGGTATACATAACCTCCTTTTACAGAGGAAAAAGCACCTAATTGGTTTACTACCTCATAGATAGATGAACCAAATCCTTCTGCCTTTGTCCTATTATACAAAACATGCATAACAGCTTTTTCTGCTTCCTTTCCATCAATGCCCGCTTCCGCATAAGCAACTGACTTTATAAGGAATTCATCTTCTTCGGAAAAGAAAACTGTATTGCTTTGTGGCTCCTCAGCACTCACAACAGTTTCTTCTACTTCTACTCCTACTTCTGTTTCTTCTGCTACAACCATTGGTTGCAAGTTTTCCATTACAGTAGTTTGCGTTGCTTCTTTTGTATTCGTTTTTACCACTGCATTGGTAGTAGGGATAGTTACTGGTGTTTCTTGTACTTGTTCCTGAAGTACTGGTTTAGGAGTACAATCTGCTGGAAGACGTTCTGCAAAGGGCAGGAATTTTACAATTGTCATTAGCAAACAGATACCCAATAATGGTAACATGATGACTTTGATACTTTTTTTGTGCCTATCAACTCCTTCTAAAGCTAAATATAGTATCCATAGTGGTATTGCAATTATAATTGGTACCTTTCTTGCTCTTTCTTTCCGCTGATTTACTGTCATTGCTTTTGTTGTCATTACTATTTACGCTCCTTTTCTTATATGGCTTATACAACATTATTTACCATTTGGTAATATTTTTATTATACCACAGTTTATGTTAATTTTCAAATTACTAGTAAGAAAAGTTGCTTCTCCACATGTACACAATTGCTATGCAATCGGCACATCCCAATGTAACTTAATGCTAATTTTCTTTAACGAATAAAATTAGTGAAATGAATCTCTTCTTGTTCTGGCTTTTTTATTCCTTTTTCTTTTCCTGCTTCAATACATTTTAAATAATACGCCATATTTCTTCCTAGTATTCGCATTACTTGCATGCCCTCTTCATCTTTTTTTACTTCTTCTGGTGTTGAACCATGAACCATGTTCCAATATCTAGAAGATATGATTGGCATTTGTGTAATTCCAAAGTATTTATTTAACTGGTCATATGTTGCTGTTGTTCCTGCTCTTCTTGCAGAAATAACAGTAGCTGCTGGTTTAAATAGGAATCTATCCCCTTTGTCTCCTTGAAATGCAGAATAAAATGCTCGGTCCATAAAGGAAGTAATTGCTCCTGTAGCTCCTGCATAATGTACTGGGGAACCAAATATAAATCCATCTGCCTCTGCTGCTTTTTCTACAAATTCGTTTACAACATCATCAAATACGCATTTACCTGTTTTAGCACAAGATTTACATGCAATACAGCCTGCTATTGGTTTAATCCCTATCCAAAATATTTCGGTATCAATTCCTTCTCCTTCTAATGTTTTTGCCACTTCTTCTAAGGCTGTATTCACACAGCCGTTTTTATGTGGTCCTCCATTTACTAATATTACTTTCATTTTTATTCTCGTATAATCAATTATATAGAAATATTAATCTATTTAATTGATTAATCC
>CAKNOI010000007.1 GCA_930990125.1 uncultured Clostridiaceae bacterium
TGCAAACTTGCTTTTTGTCAATACTTTCTGATAAATTTTACTTTTAAAGGTATCGTTAACGGTATTAAAAAGAAGTGCCTTTTTTAGGCACTTCCCTTGACTTATTTATCCTATATTAATTACCATTCTACGTATTTTTGGATCTACTACATGAAATCCTATCGTCTGATAAAATTTCACTAAATGTTCATTATTTGCAAGAAGTGAAGCTTTACGATAATTTCTTCTTTTTGCTATTTCAAAAGCCTTTTTAAACATAATTTTTGCATAACCATGTCCTCTATATTCTGGCTTGATAGCAATATTGGAAATATAAAATTCGTCTTCCTCACATTCTAGTAAGAACTTACCTTTAATAGAACGATACAAGAAACCTAATTTATTTAGCATTCCTTTTTGATAAGCCATTACATGTTTTTCACTATTTTGTGTTAACTTATCAATATCTTTTCCTTCCATTAATAAAGCCATACCTACTAGTTCTTTTCCTTTTCTTGCCACAATAATATTTTGGATAGAGAATCTATTATTTTTAATTTTTAATAATCTTTTAAGAGTATTTTTCATTTCTTCTTCTGAACCAAAACCCCACTCTTCTTCTGGCTCTGGCTCGGTAATATATAATAAGTCAATAATATCTTTTATGTCAGATTCTTTTGCTTTTTCAAAAGTTAACTCGGATCCCGAGGCACTTTTCATTTTTTATCACTCTCTCATTCTTTTAAAATTTTCTTTTTTCTATTGTATTTTACGTGAATTTGGCAAATCACCTTCCATTTCTTAGATTTTTTCTATCCATGCCATTATTATAGCACATATTTGTTTGTTTGAGAAGTAGTAAAAACAAGAGATATTGCGAGAAAAAAAGAGCTTTTAAGAGCTCTTTTTAGATTTTTTGATATAAAATTTTAGCTAATTTTAAAATTTTTCTATTTTTCCATCGTTTTTAAGGAATTTTTCCTTATTTTTACAGGAGAAACATTTTACTCTTGATTTTCTTGCTTTTCTTTCTTTTTTCCACCAAACATAGCTTCAAAAAACACAATGATAACATTTAATCCCCACATTAAACTAACCATAACGACGTCCTGCAATACCAAGATAAAAACAATGAGTGCAATAACATCATACAAGAGCATTCCTTTCCATTTTTTCTTCTTTTCTTTCCATTTTAAAATACCACCATAAATTCCAGAAATACCAATACTAAAAATGATAACAAAACCTTGCAAGGTAGTCATATTTTTTATTGGCTCATACTGTATAATAGTGCTTTCTAAACTTGTTCCTGTATTGGTAGTTATTTGGTTGGTTACAGCATTACTAGGGACTGCAAAAAGTAATACGATAAAAAGTGTCATTATTGCTATTATTCTTTTCATCCTATGTTCCTCCATTTTTGGGTTTATTTTATATATTCATTTAGTGGTTTAACACGATAGGTTAATTCGTCTAATTGTTCTGTTGTTACATATCCAGGTTTACCATTAATAACATCTGGAATTCTGTTTACTACGGTAGCACAGGTTAACTCTACTGTACTTGGTCTTGCAATGACTAGTGTGGTATTTGGTTCTCCTTCTATGGTCCATTCGTTTTTGTCGTAATCTTCCTTTGAATATACTTTTCCAATACATTCACTTTCAATAACAATACCTTCTTTGGTTTCTGTTGTCACTACTGCACTCATTCCTGTTGCCATACCTGCTTTTACTGTCATTCCTAAAGTAGAAGATTCTATATCTTCTTTATAGGTTTGTGGCACACATTTTTGTGTTTGTTTGGTTACCGTTAATCCTAATTCTGAGCATAACCAACCATTTACATTCCACATATAGGAAGGAACAAATTTACCACTTTGAATTTGTTTTTGCCTTTCCTCTTCTGAAATATTATCACTAGCTGCCACTTCTTTTTCAAATGTGTCTAAGTCTAATCCTGCCCCGTGTGCTTTTGCAAGAGCTATTCCATAATCTTCTACATTATAGCTAGAACTTCCTTTTATCTTTTTAATAGTATGCGTAGATGCTGCAATACTAGAAATTAAATCTCCCCAATAACGGTCTTGATATCCGCTTCCTGTAATGGTACATCCATTTTGTTTTGCAAGTTCATCTATTTTCTTGGTAAGCTCCGGATTAGAGTTCCAAGGGAAGAAAGCTTCTTCACAAGTAGTAATTGCATTAATACCTAATTTTGCACAAAGCATAAGAGGTTCTTCCATTTCTGAAAACAAACTAACAGTAGTAACAATAACAATATCTGGTCTTGTATTTCTTAGTAATTCTTCTGCCTGACTACTTGGTGTTACTACAATTCCTTTTTTCTCTGTTCCCATAATGTCTCCAATGTCTTTTCCAACAACATTTGGATTTACATCAATAGCACCAACAATTTCTCCTCCTTTTTCATAAACATAGCGCATGGTATAAACGCTCATTTTTCCAGTTCCATACTGTACTACTTTCACCTTTCTATCCATCTTATCGCATCCTTTCTTATTTAATTTTTCCTATGTAAATTATATCCTAAAATAGACTTCGTATTCAACAGTTTTTTCTATTTTCTTAAATTTGCTCCCACTTCTTGTTCTAATCCTGTAATAATGTCTTGCATTGCTTTATTTACTTCTTCATCGGTTAAGGTTCTTTCTGGAATACGGAAGGTAAGTTCAAAAGCAACACTCTTTTTATTTTCTCCTAATTTCTCACTACGGTATACATCAAATAAAGTAACGCGTTCTAGGATTTTTTTTGCTTTTTTCTCCATGATTTTTTGGATGGTTCCTACTTCAACTTCTTCTGCGACTACCATAGCAATATCTCTTAATGCTGCAGGAAATTTTGGTACTTCTACATACTTTTTATTTTGTTTTGCATAACGTGTTATTTTATCTATATTTAACTCTACCAAGTATACTTTTTTAGTAATTCCATATTGTTCGGTAAGACTTGGATGTGCTTCCCCTATGTAAGCAAAAATATCATTTCCTACTTTTAATTTTGCAGTTCTTCCTGGATGATAAAAATGATTTTCTTCTTCACGTAAGAAATCGTATCTATTTACTCCTACTGCTTGCAATATATTTTCTATAATACCTTTTATATAGTAAAAATCTACGTTTTCTCCATAAGCTCCTAAAGTAAGCATATTGTTTTCTTGTGGTAATTCTCCTTTTTGAATTGCTTCTTTTTCGTTAATATAACTTCTACCTAGTTCATACAATTTTACTTCCATATTCTTTTTATTATAGTTTGTTTCTAATGTTTGCATCATACTAGGAATGGTGGTTGTTCGCATACGGTCAAAATCATCACTTAATGGGTTTTGCAAGAAAATGGTTTTCCTTACCAAATCGCTATTTTCGTCCATAAGAGCTTTTTTCATATCTTTTGCAGAGTAAAAACCATAAGTATAAATTTCGGAAAATCCAGAGTTTACCAATACTTCTTGTATTGTATCTACTATTTTTTGTTGTTTATTTTTGCTTCCTAGAGTACTTTCTGCTTCAATTAAAGTACTTGGCAAGGTGTCGTATCCATAAAAACGTAATACTTCTTCTGCCAAATCTGCTTCTTGCTCAATATCTTGTCTAAAGTATGGAGGAATAGCAGTATCCCCTTCTACTTGTATTTCTAATTTTGTAAAAATATCTATCATTTCTTGTTTACTTGCTTGTATTCCTAGTAAATCATTTATTCTTTCTGCTGACCAAGGAATTACTGTTTTCTTTTGTTTTATTGGATATACATCAATTTTGCCTTCTACGGCTTTTCCTGCTTTTAATAGTTCTACTAATTCTACCGCACGGTTTACTACTCTTTCTGCATTTTCTGGAGATAAACCTTTTTCATAACGTGAGGATGCTTCTGTTCTTAAGCCTACTTTTTTAGCTGTTTTACGAATACTTCCTCCATAAAATACTGCAGATTCAAATACTACTGTTTGTGTATCTTTTTCTATTTCAGAGTTTAACCCTCCCATTACACCTGCAATAGCTACTGGTTTTTCATCATCTGCAATAACTAGCATGGTTTCATCTAATATTCTTTCTTCGTCATCTAATGTAGTAATAGTTTCACCTTGTTTTGCTCTTCTTACTGTAATATGTTTTCCTTTAATAGACTCAATATCAAAAGCATGCATTGGTTGACCCATTTCTAGCATTACATAGTTGGTAATATCTACAATATTGTTAATTGCTCTTACTCCACAGGCTTTTAATCTTCTTTTTAGCCATTCTGGTGATTCTTGTATCTTTACGTTTTCTACCATTCTTGCTACATAACGATAGCACAAATCTGGTGCAGTAATATCTACTGTCAGTCCTTTTATTTCTGGTTTAGTTTCTATCTGCATCTTACTTAAATTACTTCTTGGATTCTTAAATTCTTTTCCTAAAGAAATGGCTGTTTCCCTTCCTAGCCCTTCTACTGATAAGCAATCTGGCCTGTTTGGGGTAATTTCAAAATCAATAATATCTTCTTTTAATTGCAATACTTCTACAATATCTTTTCCTAAATCCTTTTCCAAAGAGGCAGGTAAAATCATAATGCCATGCTCTATTTGTCCTGGGTAATCTTCTAACTCTAATCCTAATTCTCCTACACTGCACATCATTCCACAAGAATCTATACCACGTAGTTTTCCTGTTTTAATTTTTACGCCACCTGGAAGCTCAGATCCATCTTTGGCAATAGGTACAATATCGTTTTCTTTTATGTTATTAGCTCCTGTTACAATTTGTAGTATTTCTTCTCCTACATCTACTTTTGTTACTACTAATTTATCGGCATCTGGATGTTTTTTTATTTCTAAAATTTTACCTACTACTACATTTTTAATATCATTTCCCTTAGATTCTATTGTTTCTACCTTAGAACCTGTCATGGTTAGAATATCTCCTAATTCTTTGGGAGATACATCAATATCTGAAAATTCTTTTAACCATTCTACACTTGTTTTCATTTCTTTCCCTTCTTTCTAAAATTGTTTTAAAAATCTTACGTCATTTTCGTATAACAATCGCATATCATCAATACCAAATTTCGCCATTGCGATTCTTTCTACACCAAATCCAAAAGCAAATCCAGAATATACCTCTGGGTCAATATTACAGTTACGTAGTACATTTGGATGTACCATTCCACAACCTAAGAGTTCTATCCATCCTTCGCCTTTACATACTCTACAACCTTTTCCACCACAAACAAAGCAAGAAACGTCAGCTTCTGCGGATGGCTCTGTAAACGGAAAATGGTGTGGTCTAAAACGAATCTTCGTTTTTTCTCCTAAGCATTTTTTTGCAAATAATTCTAAAGTACCTTTTAAATCAGACATAGAAATATGTTTATCTATTACCAATCCCTCTATTTGATGGAATACTGGTGAGTGGGTTGCATCCACACTATCAGAACGGTAAACCGTACCAGGGCAAATAATTTTAATAGGTGGTTTTTGTTGCTCCATTACTCTTGCCTGCATTGGAGATGTTTGTGAACGAAGCACAATAGAATCGGTAATATAAAAGGTATCTTGTATATCTCTTGCTGGGTGGTCTGGTGGTGTATTTAATTTATCAAAATTATAGGTTGCAAGTTCTATTTCTGGTCCTTCTGCTATTTCGTAGCCTAGTCCAATAAAAATTTCTTTTACATCATTAATAATTTGTGTAATCGGGTGAATAGAACCAAGTTCCACTTTTTTAGATGGCATGGTAATATCTATTTTTTCTGTTTTTAATCTTTCTTCTAATAGTTTTTCTTTTATTTCTCTTTCTTTTTGGGATAGTTTTTCTTCTATAAAATCTCTTGCCTTATTTACTAAACTACCTACTACTGGTCTTTCTTCTGCTGGCAAGCTTCCCATTCCTCTTAATACTAGGGTAAGCTCTCCTTTTTTTCCTAAGTATTTAATGCGAGTATTTTCTAACTCTGCAATACTAGTTGCAGATGTTATTTCTGCTTCTGCTGTGTTACGAATTTGCTCAATTTTTTCTTGCATAGTAACCTTCCTTTCTTCTTTATGGTATTTTTTACCTTGTTCTAAAACTATATTCCTTTATTTTCTTGCAATACTGCTTTAGAACAAAAACAAAAAAGCCATTCCTCCTAAAAGGACGAATGACTGTATGTTCGTGGTACCACCTTATTTTTTATTAATAGAAATTTCTATTAACCTCATTATTGCCTGGTAACGGTGGCTTATACCGTCTTTTTCTACTATTTTTTCAAAAAAGAACCAAAAAAGTGAAATTTCTATTAATACACTAGTATTGGCTCACAGCAATTTGCCAATTTCTCTTGCCTAGTTTGCGTATTTCTATACTTTGCTTTTTTATTGGTTTTTTTATTCTAAGTAGTATTCTACCACATTTTTTTTCCCTTTACAACCCCTTAGCCTCATTTTCGTAATATTTCAAATCGGTCAAATAATCCTAAAAGATAGACTATTGTAAATATTCTCTCGTTTTCTTTTAGAAGTTTTAATTCTTCTTTTTGAAATAATCTTTTGTATTTTTTTATTTGTCTTTTGTATCTTTTTTCCATTCCTTTTCTCCTTTCCTCAAAATTTCTATTGACATTTTAAGGACGAAAAGTATATACTAAAGTTAGCATATGCCTTTTCGGCCTATGTAATAGTAAGAAGAGATAGTACGTTTTCCAAGACCTCTATCTCTTCTTTTATTATATCTTTTCTTTTCGACTTTTTTCAACAAAAAGTCTTTATTTTTTTTTGTAAAATTTCGACAAAATTAGTTTTTTGTCTCCTCTCCTTTTTGTGGCATTAAGTTTACTCCTTTATTTAACAGCCTCCCGAATGTCTCTCCAATTTTTCCCTAATAAGTATTCTATCGAAATATTATTAAAACATCCATTATCTTCTGCAATACGATTCCAAATATAATCCGGAATTGATCCTTTGTTATTTTTTACTAATATAGTTAGCACTGCTAGCGTTTTTTGTATATAATCAAATCTTCTTAAAGAATATTCATTGGCAAATTGTATTACTTCTTCTTTTATTTTATTGGTTACTGGTATTCCATTCTTTTCCATACTTTGCATTAGCTGTTTTGCCATAAGCTCTGCTTCTATGTTCCTCATTTTTTTCACCGATAAAACTATATAAAGAATTCTTCTTAATGTCAAGATTGTTTCTAAAAAAAACGCTAGGAGTTACCATTAAATGGTAACTCTCTTTTTCTATTGTTATATTTGATTAATACATGCCTTCCATTCCTGCATTTTCATTATGGGAACAGCATTCTTTTGGTTCTTTTTTATCTGTTACAATACTTTCTGTAGTAAGTACCATAGAAGCAATACTTGCTGCATTTTGAATAGCACTACGTGTTACTTTGGTAGGGTCTACAATTCCAGCTTTCTTCATGTCTACATATTGTTCTGTTGCAGCGTCAAAACCAATTCCTTTTTCGCTATTTTTTACTTTTTCTAGAATAACAGCTGGTTCTAATCCACAGTTTCTAGCAATTTGCTTAATTGGTTCTTCTAGGGCATTTAATACAATTTTAGCACCTAGTTTTTCTTCTTCTGGTAATGTTTTCATTAATGCTTCTACTTTAGGAATAACATTAACATAGGCTGTTCCACCCCCTGCAACAATACCTTCTTCTACTGCTGCTTTGGTTGCAGAAAGAGCATCTTCTATTCTTAATTTTTTATCTTTCATTTCTACTTCTGTTGCAGCACCAACACCAATAACAGCAACACCACCTGCAAGTTTTGCAAGTCTTTCTTGTAATTTTTCTTTATCAAACTCGCTCTTGGTTTCTTCTATTTGTGCTTTTAATTGTGCTACACGCTCTGCAATTTTCTCTTTTTGTCCTAAACCATCTACAATTATGGTATTTTCTTTTTGTACTTTTACTTGTCTTGCTCTACCTAATTGGTCTATGGTGGTATCTTTTAAGTCTAATCCTAAATCTGCTGTAATTACTTCTCCACCTGTTAATGTTGCAATATCTTGTAACATCGCTTTTCTGTTATCACCATATCCAGGAGCTTTTACAGCAACTACATTTAATACACCTCTTAATTTGTTTAATACTAAAGTAGATAATGCTTCGCTTTCTACATCATCACAAATAATAACAAGTTTTCCAGATTGTTGCATTAAGCTTTCTAGTAATGGTAGTATTTCTTGAATATTAGAGATTTTTTTGTCGGTAATTAAAATATATGGGTTATCCATAATAGCTTCCATTTTTTCGGTATCGGTTACCATGTATGGAGATACATATCCTTTATCAAATTGCATTCCTTCTACTACTTCTAATTCTGTATGAGATGTTTTTGATTCTTCTATGGTAATAACACCATCTTTAGAAACTTTTTCCATTGCCTCAGAAATAAGTTCTCCTACTTCTTGGTTGTTAGCAGAAATACTTGCAACTCTTGCAATATCTTCTTTTCCTTTTATATTAGAGCTAATTTCTTTTAAACCCTCTACAGCACTATTTACGGCTTTATCGATTCCTCTTTTAATAGCCATTGGGTCTCCACCTGCTGCTACGTTTTTTACACCTTCTTTAATCATGCTTTGTGCTAAAACAGTAGCTGTTGTTGTTCCATCTCCTGCAACATCGTTTGTTTTGGTAGAAACTTCTTTTACTAAACGAGCTCCCATATTTTCAAATGGGTCATCTAATTCTATTTCTTTTGCAATAGTAACACCATCATTGGTAATTAAAGGACTTCCAAAAGATTTATCTAATACAACATTTCTTCCTTTTGGTCCTAATGTAACTTTTACGGTGTCTGCTAATTTATTTACACCTTCTAATAAAGATTTTCTGGCATCTTCACCAAATTTAATTTCTTTTGCCATGTTTCCTCATTCCTCCTAAATAAAATTTTCTTTATTCTACAACAGCTAAAATATCGCTTTGTTTTACAATAATATACTCTTCGCCTTCATATTTTACTTCTGTTCCAGCGTATTTATTTACTATAACGTTGTCACCTTTTTTTATATACATTTTCACTTCTTTTCCATCTACTTCTCCGCCAGGTCCTACTGCTAATACTTCTGCAATTTGTGGTTTCTCTTTAGAACCACTAGATAAGATAATTCCGCTTTTTGTTGTTTCCTCACTTTCTTTCATTTTAATTAAAACTCTGTCTGCTAATGGTTTTATCATTAAAATTACCTCCTCTTTCACTTTAAATTAGCACTCTCTATTAACGACTGCTAATACAATATACTCCCTTTTTTATCCAATGTCAATACGTTATTTTTAATTTTCACAAAAAGTTCACAATTTTTTCTTCTTGTATACTATTCTCCATTCGTGATATAATACCAAGAAAAAAGGAGGTAGTTATGACACCACATATTGAATCTAAAAAAGAGGATATTGCAAAAATTGTTTTAATGCCAGGAGACCCTCTAAGGGCTAAGTATATTGCGGAAAATTTTTTAGAAAATGCTCGTCTTGTAAATAGTGTAAGAAATATTTTAGCTTATACGGGAACCTATAAAGGAAAGGAAATTACTGTTTTTTCTTCTGGTATGGGTATGCCAAGTATGGGAATTTACTGCTATGAATTATATAAATTTTATGATGTAGATACCATTATTCGTATTGGTTCTTGCGGTGGGTATACCAAAGAATTAAATTTACTAGATACCATTTTAGTAGATAAAACCTATACACCAGGAAATTTTGCTCTTGCCTTAAACAACCAACATGTGCATATTGCAGAAGCAAGTAAAGAAGTAAATGCTATTATAGAGCAAACAGCAAAGGAACAAAATATTGTTTATCAAAAAGGAAATACTATTTGTAGTGAATGTTTTGATTATTATGTAGCAGATTTAGAAACCTTTATGAATAGTTTTCCACAAGATTTACACATTATTGGGGCAGAAATGGAAGCCTTTGCTTTATTTTATACCGCTTCTTACCTAAACAAAAGAGCTGCTTGTTTACTTAGTGTCGTAGACAATCATTACAAACAAGAACAAATTTCTAGTGAGGCTCGTGAAAAATCTTTAAATACAATGATTTCCCTTGCATTAGAATCTGCTATGAAATTGTAATTTTGATGGCAAACTTAAGCTTTTTAATACCATAAGGATTTTATCCAATTTATAATACAAAAAAAGTTCCAGCTTTTGATAAGCTGGAACTTTTTTCTATTTTCTATTTGGTAATAGAAAGAACTTTTAGTTTTAACATTCCTCCTGGAGTGTTTGCTTCTACTACTTGGTTTTTCTTTGCACCAAGTAATGCACTACCAATAGGAGATTCGTTGGATATTTTATTTTGTTCTAAGTCTACTTCTGTAGAACCTACAATGGTATAAGACTCTTCTTCGTCAAACTCCATATCTAGTACTTTAACAGTATTTCCTACTTGTACTGTTTTGGTATCTATTTCAGATTCATCTATTATTTTGGCATATCTTAATTTATTTTCTAATTCTGCTATTTTTATTTCATTAGCTGCTTGTGCATTTTTTGCCTCATCATATTCTGAATTTTCTGATAAATCTCCAAATCCTAACGCAATTTTAATACGTTCTGCTATTTCTGGTCTTTTTACGGTTCTCAGTTCATCTAATTCTTTTTCTAGGTTGTTATATCCTTCTTGTGTTAGTAGTATTTCTTTTCCTTCCATTTTGTCTACCTCCTTTATTGATCAAAATTTATACCTTCAATATATTAAGGGATATTCCCAAATTTGTCAAGAGATTTCAGAAAACATTTTTTTGTCTTTTTTTGCGAATTCTTCTACAAAAAAGAACATTATCTTTCCATTACTCTTGTATACTCCTCTTTACTTAACTTTCCTTTATTTCCTATTAAACAAGAAATAGAAATGGTATCCTTTTTTAATTGATTACGAATTCCTTCTAATTTTCCGTACTTTATTACCAAGCTTTCGTATAATATGGTAGGAGAAAAAAAAGTAGTTAGGTCTTCTTCTTTAAAATAGTTTTCTATCTCTTCTGGGAGTTTTATTTCTAACATATTTACTAAAGCTCCATTAAAAATTTTGTGCTTCATTTCAATTTTTTCTTCTATATTTATAAGAATAGCAGTTTTACATAAATTATATTTTTCTAGTAATTCTTCTGGAAAATCAAAGTTAACAATCCATTTTGCCTTTCGCAGGCTTTTCTTTTTATTGTTGGCAATATTAATAATAATTCCCATATTGTGATATAAATATTCTTCTAAGCTCTGGAATTTTTCTATATGGTTGGTAATAATATATAAATTACGTACTTTTTGTGCCAGTAGTTTTAAGTTATCTAAATGAAAACTACTAGCATCATTTACTAAAACATACACATCTTCTTTTTCTAAGATAGTATTTTGCTTTTCTGCTATGTATTCTAATGTTTCCAAAATCATGGAAGAAAATAACGTTCTACCATCTAACACAGTTTTATTTTGGCGATATAAATCATTTTTTAAGGTATCTATTTTGCTTACATACGAGGAAAGTGCCACAGTTTTTACCATGTCTTTTACGAGTAAGTTTTCTAAATTTTGTCTAATCTTTTGCATTGTTTTAAAAGAAATTTCTTTTCCTTCCCATATAGGAAGAATATAAATTTTATTTTCATGAAATGGAATTTCTTTTATCCATCCTCTTTTCATTTTATACCAAAGAAAAAGAGGCTGAAAAAAAGAAAATTTTCCTTTTTCTTTTTCCAATAGTTCCTCTTTTCCCTTAGCTTGTCTTATATACACATACATAAAAATCACCTACCATTTACTATTTTTACTAGTGTATGATAGGTGTTGTTTGTTTATTCTATTTACTTACTCATTTCTTTTAAGGTAGTCCAAACTCCTGGTGTTTCTCTATCTTTTTCCCAAAAAGCTGAACCTGCAAGTTCATACTTTTCTATTAATCCTAATTTTTCCTTGATAGATTCTTCATCCTCAATCCACATTTTGTAGGTAGCATCTCCTTCGGTATACTCAATGTAATATTGTTTGGTATCTTCGTTCCAAACTTTTTCTACTCCTTCTGGAATGTAGTCTTCTACTTCATTCATAAAGATAACTGTAGGTGTTACTTCTCCATTTTCTTCTTTCCAAAGTCTTGTATATAGTGGCATTGCTAAAATTAGTTTTTCTTTTGCTACACCTTCTTGTCCTAGGAATTTTTTTACATTTACTTCTACCCAATCATACCCTGCTACCGTTCCTGCTTCTGTAGAAGAAGCTCCATGTTGGTCATATGCCATAAATATTAAATAATCCGCTACATCGGCAAGTACGTTTCTATCATAACACAAAGACCAGTTTTCTCCTCCGTCTGGTGCTGTTACATCTACAGAAAGTACCATTCCAAGCTCTTTTAGTCTTGGTTCTAGTTCAATAATAAAGCGAGAAAATAAATCTTTATCTTCGGCATTCATATTTTCAAAGTCAATATTTACACCATCTAGCTGGTATTCTACTAAAACATTTACAATATTATTAATTAAATTTTCACGTAATTTATAATCTTGCATAATTTCTTCTGTGGTTTCGCGAAGAGAATTATTAGAAAGCATTGGCCATATTTTATATCCATTTTGATGTGCCCATTCAATATAAGCTTTTCCTTCTTCCCCTATGTTGGTATCTATTTCCCCTTGTCCGCTTCTTACCAAGGTAAAGAAAGATGGAGATACCACATTAATACCTTCTATCGTTTCGCCTGTTCTATCTGGTGCAGAAGCAACTTCTGAGTAATAATCCCATACTAAATTTACTTGTCCTTCTATCTGTTTTGAAAGAACAATATCGCTTCTAACTTCGGTGATATTATTTAATACCTTTGTTTTTACAAAACCAATATTACCATTTGCAGTACGAATTTTTGTCCAGTCGTCAAATTGTGCCACAATAATAACGCTATCTCCTTTTTTTAGTTTTTCTATTGTTCTGCAAAGACTTCTATCACGTGCTTTTACACTAGTATTACGGTTAATAAGTGCCCTGGTCAACTTTTTATCTAACGATTCTATTACAATCGTATCATTTCCTTCTATATAAGTTACTTCTACATTGTATACATTTTCCATCTCTGAAAATGGCAAATACCATTTTCCGTCTTTTTCCATTACAGTACCATTTATTTCTGTTTTGGCACTATTGACATACATTTCATTTTTCCCAACTTCTATACTAGCAATTTGTGTGCCAGAAGTGGTTATTACTTGCTGATATTTTTCGTCAAAGTATAGGTGAGAATCAAAAAAGTTTTCTACATCTTCAAAGCTTAAATACCATACTCCCTTTTCGTCACGATACACATAAGTACCATTCTTTTGAAGCCTTTCAGTTACATTGCTATTGTTAATAACTAAATTGGTTCTATCTTTAATAGAAGTATCTTTGTAACCTGGCGCTAATTTTATTCCTGCAAAAACAACTCCTGCAATGATAAGCAGTAAAAAAATAAGTAATATTATTTTTACTGCTTTTGATTGCCATAGCCTTTTCTTCTGTTTTTCCTTTTTCTCTACTTTTTCTTTCATGTTCTACCCCTTTTTCTTGTAATTTTTCATTTTCCTTACTATATCACAAAATACATAGTAAGGGAATAGTCTTTTACAAATATTAAAAATATTTTTCTAAACCGAAAAGAGCCTAGCTTAAGTTTCTAGGCTCTTCTATATGTTTTAGGGTAATCATCTATTTTTAAGACTTTTATGGGGTTTTACAATTTTACTTTAATATTCGATAGGCATTCCTCCTTTTCTTATTTAAAATTCTATGCTAATTTTTTTATTTTCTGCAATTCATCTTCTTTCATTTCATTTATATTATTTTATTTTATTTTCTATCACTCTCCTTCCCTTACGATGGTTTTATTTTACCGTTCCTTTATGTCCTTTTTGTGAATAGCACTCGTCTTTTTGGTAAAGAATTTCTTTAGTTTTTCTTAAGCTATTTTTTATGTTTTTATTTTTCTTGCCTTAACCTAAATTTTTTATTTATTTTTTGCTGTTTACATGCATTTTTCTCTTTACGTTTTTCCTATATTTTACAATTTTTTAGTTCTAAAATTTGCATTTTTAGAATATATATGTTATAATGGAATATACACCAAAGAAATTTCAGAAAGGATGTAGACATTATGTTAAAAGCAAATGAAAACATGATCAAATCGTTAAACGAACGGAGGAACTCCGAATCTGCCATAGGCTCCAACAAAAAGGGCTGCAAAGACAAAATCTTTTGCCGTCTGTACGGTGAAGGTCTTTGTAATGGCGATACGGAGTATTGCATGCTTCGTAAGGAGTCTTTCACTAGTGAACGATGAGAGCATCCCAAAAAGAGAGGACCGAATTTGGTCCTCTCTTTTCTTTTTATTCTTCTTCTATTATTCCTCCACCTAACACAACATCTCCATCGTACAATACCGCAGATTGTCCTGGGGTAATGCTTTTTTGTGGCTCCGTTAGCAATACTTTTATTCTATTTTTAGAAAGCCATTCTATCTTACAGTCCGCTTCTTTAGCACGGTATCGTATTTTTACTTGCATGGTACCCAAAGTTTCTATTTTTTCTTTTTCTACTAAAAGGTGTACATCTGAAACGGTAAAGCTACTTTTGTATAATTCTGTTTCCGTTCCTAATACTACCTTATTTTCCTTTTTCTTTAATGCAATCACATACAGTGGTTCTTTATACGAAATGCCAAGGCCTTTTCTTTGTCCTATGGTGTAATAGATAAGTCCTTTATGTTCTCCTAATTTTGTTCCATCTTTTAAAACAAAATCCCCTTTTTTTACTGTACCTATTCCATTTTTTCTTAAGAAGCATCCATAGTCTCCGTCTGGTATAAAACAAATTTCCTGACTATCTTTTTTTTCTGCAACAGGAAGGTAGTTTTCTTTTGCTATTTCCCTTATTTCTTCTTTACTTGTATATTCTTGCAATGGAAATACTAACATTGGTAGCACTTCTTTGGGAATAGCATATAAAAAATAGCTTTGGTCTTTGTTATTTGGTGCTTTTTGTAATACAACTTGGTTATATTTTTCTGAGTAACTTGTTCTTACATAATGACCTGTTGCTACATACTGGCATCCAAGTTCTTTTGCCTTTGCTAAAAATAAGCCAAATTTTAAATAGCGGTTACATTGTACACAAGGGTTTGGAGTTCTTGCTTCTTGATATTCTTGTATAAAATTTTGTACCACGTATTTATTAAATTCTTTTTCCAAATAAAGTGGATAAAATGGTATTTGCAAAGCATCACATACTTTTTTTGCATCTTCTAATGTATGGTTAGGGTGCTGTGTATCCTTCCACAGCTCCATAGTAGCTCCTATTACTTCATATCCTTGCTGTTTCAGTAGCAGAGCAGAAACACTGCTGTCTACTCCTCCACTCATTCCTATTAAGACTTTCTTTTTTTCCATATTTTCCTCTTTTCTAAAAAAGACGTAGTTTTAACCTACGCCTTTTTTCTTTTTTGCTTGTTCTAACACTCTTGCTAATTGGTCTGGACATGAAGTACCTTTTCCTCCACAATCAATTCCCTTTAATTTTTGAATAGCTTCGTCTACTTTCATGCCTTTTAATAAATTGCAAAGTCCTTTGGTATTTCCATCACAACCACCAATAATCTTAATAGATTGGATGGTATCTCCTTCAACTTCTATTTTCATTTCTCTAGAACATACCCCTTGTGGAGTATAGCAATATTTCATCTATTTTTCCTCCAAATCTAGTTTTATATGAACATCTCTTAGTTGTTCTTCTGTTACTTTACTTGGTGCTCGCATCATTAAATCTCTTGCCTTTTTATTTTTTGGGAAGGCTATTACTTCACGAATATTTTCTTCGTTTTCAATTAACATAATAATTCTATCTAATCCAGGAGCAGCTCCTGCATGTGGAGGTGTTCCATATTGGAAAGCATTATATAATGCACCAAATTTTGTTTTTACATCTTCTTCGCTATAGCCTGCAATTTGAAATGCTTTTACCATTAGCTCTGGGTCATGGTTACGTACGGCACCAGATGCTATTTCGTATCCATTACATACCACATCGTATTGGTAAGCATATACTTCTAATGGATCTTTTTCTTCTAATGCTTTAAGCCCACCTTGTGGCATAGAAAATGGATTATGGTTAAAGTCTATTTTTCCTTCATCCGATAACTCATACATTGGAAAATCTACAATTAAGCAAAAACGATAGGTTTCTTTTTCTAATAAATCTAAACGTTTTCCAAGTTCAATACGTAGTGCTCCTGCCATTTTTTGTAGTGGTTCTAGTTCTTCTCCTGCTACAAAGAAAATAGCATCCTTTGGTTTTGCCATTTCTTCTAATAATTCTTTTCCTATATTTTCTGTAATATATTTTGCAATACCACCAGAAAAAGTACCTTGTTCTTCTACTTTTACCCAGTAAAGACCACTTGCACCTAGTTCTTCTTTTGCAAATTCTGTCATACCATCAAAGAATTTACGTGAAGAGCTTGCACCATTTGGAACTACAATAGCTTTTACTTTCTTGCCTGTAAAGCCTGCAAATTCTGTTTTATTTGCTATTTCTGTTACATCTTGAATAACAAGTGGATTCCTTAAATCTGGTTTATCACTACCGTATTTTTCCATTGCTACTTTATATGGAATTCTTTCAAAAGGTCCTTCTGGTACCTTCCATGTTGTATGTTTACGGAAAGTATATGGAATAACATCTTCTAATACTTTAAAAACATCCTCTTGTGTTGCAAAACTCATTTCAAAATCCAATTGATAAAATTCTCCTGGTGAACGGTCTGCTCTAGGATCTTCATCACGGAAGCATGGTGCTATTTGGTAATACCTATTAAATCCAGAAACCATTAAAAGTTGTTTAAACTGTTGTGGTGCTTGTGGAAGTGCATAAAACTCCCCTGGATGTAATCTACTTGGTACTAAAAAATCTCTTGCTCCTTCTGGTGAAGAATTTGCCAAAATTGGTGTTTGAATTTCGCAAAAACCAAGTTCATCCATACGCTCACGAATGGTTTTAATAATTTTAGCACGTAATAAAATATTTTGATGTATTTTATCATTTCGTAAATCTAAAAAACGATATTCTAAACGTAAATCTTCTCTTACGTTGGAATTTTCGGAATTTATTTCAAATGGTAGCACGCTTTTACACTTACCTAAAATAGTAATTTGCTTTGCCTCTAACTCTATTTCTCCAGTAGGCATTTTAGGATTTTTACTACTTCTTTCTATTACAGTTCCTAGCACACTAATACAAGTTTCCGTAACAAGCTCATTTGCCACTTTTTCTACTTCGCTGTTATTAGAAACAACCACCTGTGTAATACCAAACTGGTCTCGTAAATCTATAAACTTCATAGCTCCTAAATTACGAATTTTTTGAACCCAACCAGCAAGCTTTACTTCTTGCCCAACATTACTTATCCTAAGTTCTCCACAATTATTAGTACGATATTCATGCATACACTTTCCCCCTCTTTTTTTCTAGGATGTTTCTATTGTACTGCAAAAGTAAGGAATAATCAAGGTTTTTGGAAAAAACAATCTCGAAATATTGATTTTCTATTCATATTTGGGTATAATTAGGTGCAGGAGGAATTCTTATGGAAAAAGTAACTGTTAAAAAATTATATCGTGAGCTAGATTCTTATTCTGATAAAGAAGTAGAAGTATCTGGCTGGGTGAAAACCGTTCGTGATTCTAAATCCTTTGGATTTATTGAGGTAAATGATGGATCTTTCTTTAATAATGTACAAATTGTATTTGATACTACTTTAGAAAATTTTAACGCTATTTGCAAGCTTTCTATTGGGTCTTCTATTGTAGTTTGTGGTAATGTTGTGGTAACAAAGGATGCAAAACAACCTTTTGAAATAAAAGCAAAAGAAATAAAAATTGTAAACCAATGTGCACCTGATTTTCCACTGCAAAAGAAAAGACATTCTTTTGAATATTTACGTACTATTTCACATTTACGTCCAAGAACCAATACGTTTAGTGCCGTATTTCGTGTAAGAAGTGTGCTTGCTTTTGCTATACACAAATTTTTTCAAGAAAGAGGATTTGTATATGTGCACACGCCTATTATTACTTCCTCTGATGCAGAGGGTGCAGGCGAAATGTTTAATGTAACAAATTTTAATTTAAAAGATGTTCCAAAAAACAAAAACAAAGAAGTAGATTTTTCTAAAGACTTTTTTGGAAAGCCAGCCCACCTAACCGTAAGTGGACAATTAGATGCGGAAAACTATGCTTTTGCTTTTCGTAATGTGTACACTTTTGGACCAACCTTCCGTGCCGAAAATTCTAATACCGTAAAACATGCAGCCGAATTTTGGATGATAGAACCAGAAATGTGTTTTGCGGATTTAAACGATGATATTGCTTTAGCAGAAGATATGGTAAAATATATTATTAAAGACGTTTTTGCAAACGCACCAGAAGAAATGCTATTCTTTAACAAATACATTGATACTGGTCTTACCGAAAAATTAGAAAACGTAGTAAACTCTGATTTTGGAAGAATTACGTATACAGACGCTATAAAAGAACTAGAAAAGCATAACGATGAATTTGAATTTAAAGTAACCTGGGGCACCGATATCCAAACAGAACATGAACGTTACTTAAGTGAAAAAGTCTTTGGAAAGCCAGTTTTTGTAACCGACTATCCAAAAGATATTAAAGCCTTTTACATGAAATTAAATGAGGACGGAAAAACCGTTGCTGCAACCGACTTACTAGCACCAGGAATTGGAGAAATTATTGGTGGTAGCCAAAGAGAAGATGATTTCGAAAAATTAAAACAAAGAATGAAAGAATTAAATATGCCAGAAGAAGAATACTGGTGGTACCTAGATTTAAGAAGATTTGGAAGTGCGCCACATGCTGGTTTTGGACTTGGATTTGAAAGAATGCTTATGTATATAACCGGAATGCAAAATATTCGTGATGTAATTCCATTTCCAAGAACCCCAAAAAATTGTGAGTTTTAAAAGAAAAAAGAGAAAGCTTTTTGGTTTTCTCTTTTTTCATAACGTTTAAAAGATTATTTTTCCTACCTTTTTTGTTTACTTTGTTATTTTTTGCCTTACGTATTCGTATAATAATATTCCTGTTGCTACCGATGCGTTTAAGCTTTCTGTTTTTCCTAACATTGGTATTTTTATTTTGCTATCGGCTAAATCCATTACTTCTTTGGATACGCCATTTGCTTCATTCCCTATTACCATTACCTTTTTTTGATAGGTAATGTCATACATACTGTTATTGGTTTGCAAGGAAGTGGCTACTACTTGAAATTTATGTCTTTTTATTTCTTTCATTGTTTCTACTAAATTAGGACTTGTAATAATATTTAAGCGGAAGATAGCCCCCATGGTAGAACGTACTACTTTAGGATTATAGCAGTCTGCCGTATCTTTGGATACAATAATTTGTGTTAATCCTACACTATCTATAGTTCTTAAAATAGTACCTAAATTTCCTGGGTCAGCAATGCCATCAAGTGCTACAATAATATCTTCGTTATAGTCTATTTTTTCACTATTATCCCCTTTTTCTACTACTGCTAATACGCCTTGTGGTGTGGTTACTTCACTAAGGGATAAAAATATTTTTTTAGAAACATACATACAAGGATATTTAGCAATTTCGTATAACATATTTTGTTTTAGTTCTCCATTATCACATTCTTCGCAAAGTACAATTTTTTTAATGGTTACTTTTTCTTGCATCGCTTCTTGTAATAGCTTAATTCCTTCTATAATATATTCGTTTGTTTCGTCTCGAAATTTTTTGTCTTTTAATTTCTTGATATATTTTACAGTTTCATTTTCTTTGCTTGTAATAATTTGCATGGTGCCACTCCTTTCTTTTTTTAAGTGACTTTTGTTAACAGCATTCCCAGTCTTAACTTATTTTATACTGTCTGGTTGTTGTTTTGCTTTTACACTTGTTAATGTTTGTAAAAAGCTTTTTATTTCTTCTAATTTTTTGCTATCTCCTTTTCCTTCTACTTTTAGAGTAAAATACATTTCTTTTCCAGGAGAAAAGCGCAATTTATTTTTGTATTCTTGAATCATTGCATCAATAATTTCTGGAGTGTATGCTTTTTCTTCTATTATAAACACTACTCCATTTACTCTTTGGGATACCTTATAAATATGGCACTGTTTGCATAATTCTTTTATTCTTGCTATTTCTAGTAAGTTTTCCACTTCTTCTGGAAGGGTACCATATCTATCTATCATTTCATCTACAATGTTACGAATATCTTCTTCGGTACGGCATAAAGCAATTTCCTGATAAATTTCTATCTTTTGACTGCTATTTTCAATATAGGTGTCTGGAATAAAGCTTGAAACATTTAAGTCTATTTGTATGTCTTTTTCCTCTTCTACCGGAAGACCTTGCATTTCTTTTACTACTTCTTCTAGTAGCTTGCAATAGGTATCATATCCTACCTCTTCCATATGTCCATGCTGAATTTCTCCAAGTAGACTTCCTGCTCCTCGTATTTCTAAATCACGCATTGCTATTTTAAATCCAGAGCCAAACTCTGTAAATTCTTTAATAGCCTTTAAACGTTTATCTGCTACTTCAGATAGCAGTTTATCTCTTTTGTAGGTAATATAGGCATAAGCTTGCCTACTTGCTCTTCCTACTCTTCCACGGATTTGGTATAGCTGTGCTAGCCCTAGCCTATCTGCATTTTCTACAATAATGGTATTAGCATTTGGAATATCAATACCAGATTCTAAGATAGTAGTACATACGAGCACATTAATATTTTGGTTAATAAAGTTTAGCATAATATCTTCTAGTTCCCTACCACTCATTTGCCCATGAGCAAATCCCACTTTGGCCTCTGGTACTAATTTTTCTACTTGTTCTGCTTTTCTTTCTATTCCTTCTACTTGATTATATAAATAAAATACTTGCCCTCCACGCTCTAGTTCTTTGGTAATTGCCTCACGTATTACTTCTTCATCATATTCTAACACATACGTTTGTACTGGCTTTCTGTTTTGTGGTGGTTCGTAAATAACAGACATGTCTCGTATTCCTACAATAGACATGTGAAGTGTTCTTGGAATAGGGGTAGCTGTCATGGTAAGAACATCTACCGATTCTTTTAGCTTCTTTATTTTTTCTTTTGCCTTTACTCCAAAACGATGTTCCTCGTCAATAATTAATAAGCCTAAATCTTTAAACTCTACATCCTGGCTTAAAATACGGTGGGTACCAATAATAACGTCAATCTCTCCTAATTTTAATTTTTTAATAATTTCTGTTTGTTGTTTTTTGGTTTTAAAACGATTTAATACCTCTACACGAATTGGGAATTCTTCCATTCTTTCTTTAAATGATTGATACTGCTGGTCTGCAAGTACTGTTGTTGGTACTAAGTAAGCTACTTGTTTTTGGTCTAGGCATGCTTTAAAAGCAGCTCTTATGGCTACTTCTGTTTTACCATATCCTACATCTCCACAAAGGAGTCTATCCATTGGTCTTGGCTCTTCCATATCCTTTTTTACTTCTTCAATACAACGAAGCTGGTCATCGGTTTCGGTATATGGGAAACTATCTTCAAATTGTCTTTGCCACTCGTTATCTTTTGAAAAAGCATATCCTTTTATTTTCTGCCTTTTGGCATATAACTCTATTAAATCTCTTGCTACCGCTCTTAAGTTTTTCTTTACTCTTGCTGTAGTATTTGCCCAATCTTTACTTCCTAGTTTACTTAGTCTTGGTTCTGCCTCTCCACCACCAATATATTTACGCACACTATCTAAACTGCTTGTTGGAACATACAAAATAGCGTCATCTTGGTAACGAAGCTTCATGTAATCCTTGGTATTGCCATCTGCAGAAATAGTAGTAATTCCTACAAATTGACCAATACCACTTGTTCTATGTACCACATAGTCTCCTATTTTTAAATCCGAATATACCACTTTTTCCGCTTCTTTAAAAGCAGAACTTGCACGCTTTCTCTTTTTCTTTGCCTCTCCTGCGAGTTCCTCTCCTGTAATCACCAAAAGTTTTGCTTCTTTTAGTTCATAACCACTAGAAAAACTACCTGGTGCTACTATTACCTTTCCTGGTTGTAACTGTTCTTTTTTTAGCTCTTTTACTAATAAATGCGGTATATCTTGTTCTAGTAGCAAAGTAGCAATTCGTTTGGCATTTGCCTCTACTCCTGCAAGTAGTAGTATTTTTTTCTTTTTTTCTACTGCCTCTCGTAAATCAGTAAAAAGCTGTTCCATATTTGCTTTATAAAATAGCACTTCACGGCAGTCAAAAGCAAAAACGTTTTCTTTTTTGCTAGGTAAATTTTGGCTTTGTAATTCTATTACTTGCTTATCTTGTAAATGAGAAAAAATAGCCTCTTTGTTTTCTAATAAAGTAAACGCATCTGGAATTATTTTTTCCTTTTCTGTTAGCATTTTCAAAACCGTTTCATTTTCCTTTAAAATGCTAGTAATACGGTTTTCTAATTTGGATGGCTCATCCAAAAAGATAAGGAAATCCTTGCTTATGTAATCTAAAAAGGTTTCGGATTTTGTATAAAAGTCGGAAAAATACTTATCTATTTTGCTAAGGTAATTTCCTTCTTTTATTATTTCTATATCCTTTTCTAAAACTTCTGCCATTTCTCCTTTTAAGCCTCTATTTCGCAGGCGAGAAATAACCTCTTCTTTGGGTAGTTCTAGTAAATACTCATGAGAAGGACTAATGGTAACTTTTGAAAGCATTTCGATAGACCTTTGGCTAGATAAATGAAAACTACGAATGGAATCTACTTCATCTCCCCAAAACTCTATACGAATGCCTTTGCTATCCGATGTTGCAATATCTAGTATTCCTCCACGAACACTAAAATTGCCTTTTGCCTCTGCTAAATCCGTTCTTTCATATCCCATGGCTAGTAGTTTTTCTTTTATAGTAGAAAGGGAATATTCTTTTCCTACTTCTATCTCCATACTAGAAGCAAACAATACCTCTTGTGGAATCATTTTCTGCATCATTGCTTCTATGGTAGTAACAATAATTTTTACCTTTCCCTCTCTCATATGATTTAGCACATCCATTCTGGCATAAGGTAAGTCTTTACTTTCTGCTATATAATCATACGTAACTAGCTCTTTTTTAGGGAAAAACTCTACCGTATCTTCAAAATACTCCAAATCTTTTATTTTGTTTTTTGCTTGAATTTCGTTATAGGTTATAATACAAATAGGTCTATTGAAAACCTTTCTGCTTGCACACACAAGCCCAAGCCCTGCCACGTCAGTTAAGCCCGATACAATTACCGGGCCTTTTTTTGCTTTTATATAAGATAGATATTCTTGCACTTTTGGGTTATCTATCCACTCTTCTATTAAACCATTCATGCTGTCATTTATCTCCTTTGGAATTTTTTTCATTAGTAGTATTATAGCATTTTTTGTGTGAGAAAACAAGTGCTTACCTTTTATCATATTTCTTCTTTTTTTACATATACATTACTATGCAATTTATGAGAAAGCTGGTGTGTCTATTTTGAAAAGTAAGTCCATTCATTTTCGCATTGTTTCCTTTCGAAATATTATTCTTCCTGCTTTATTTTTACTTTTTACTATAAGTCTACTTTTGTTTTCTAAAACCAATCTTTCTGCTACTAAGGAAGGGCTTTCTTTATGGGCAAATTCTGTTTTACCTTCGCTTTTTCCTTTTTTTATTGCTACCGAGCTTCTTGGGTATACTAGCATTATTCCTAGTATTGGAAAACTTTTTTCTTGGCTGATGCGCCCTTTATTTCATGTTCCTGGGGAAGGTGCTTTTGCTTTGGTGATGGGGATGATTAGTGGTACACCAGTGGGTGCTAAAATAGCGACCGATTTTTATGAAAAAGGTATTACTACTAAGGAAGAAAGCGAAAGGCTCCTTAGCTTTACCAATAATTCTGGTCCTCTTTTTATTATTGGTACGGTTGGCATTAGTTTGTTTGGAGATACGCTACTTGGCTATTTATTACTGTTTACTCATTTACTTGCTTGCCTTACTGTTGGATTTTTATTTCGTTTTTGGAAATACAAAAAGCCTAGTCAAAAAAATACTTTTACTCATTCTTTAGTCTATACCCAAGAGCCTATTTCTCTTGGTCAAATGCTATCTAGTAGTATTACCAATAGCACGAAAACCATTGTAATGATAGGTGGATTTGTTGTGCTATTTAGTGTTATTATTTCTGTGTTACAACAAAGTCATATACTTTCTTTTTTAGGCAATATGCTCTCTCCTATTTTTCAGGTGTTTGGAATAGAAACTTCTTTTGTAACTCCTGTTCTTACGGGAATACTAGAGCTAACTAATGGAGTAAAAAATGTAAGTATGGTGGTAACAAAACACCTTTCTACTAGTGTTACCCTTTGTGCCTTTTTATTAGGGTTTGGTGGAATTTCTATTGGCTTGCAAGTGCTTAGTATTGTATCTAAAACGAATCTTTCTATTGTGCCATATTTTTTAGGAAAGTTACTACAAGGAATATTTGCCGCTTTTTACACTTATCTTATGATAGCTTGGTTTCCTATTTTTAATTTAGATTTACAATCTGTTTCTAGTAATTTAGGAAAATCTCTTGCTAATACTACTACTTCTTTTTCTTATCTTGCTTGGGGAATGGTGCTTTTTCTTGTTCTTTGGATGATAAAAAGCTTTCTTGCGAAAAGAAAATGTATGAAAATTTAAGAACAGAATATATATGTAATAATAGTTTTGTTTTTGCATTTTTAGAAATTACATTTTCAATAGGTTTATGGGTATATCCAAAAACCCAAATATAGTAACTATAAGGAAGGAAAGATATGGATAAAAATATGGATTTTAATGGGTATTATTCTTCCCAAGGATTTCCCTATGGCTATGAAAACTATTCCCCTGATATGGAAAATCCTATGTTTCACCCTTTTATGCAATATGAGCAAGGGTATTTGTATTATCGTTATTTAACCATGCAATTAGAATACAAAATGAAATGCAAGGAATATGAAAAAATGTGTTCTAGTGGAAATAACCGTAATGATAGGAAAATAGAATAATCATGCAAAAAGGAGGCATTCGCCTCCTTTTTACGTTTAGTTTGTGTGCTCCAGATGGTACTGGATGGATTGCGCAATTCGAAGGGATCTTTCGGTATTTAATGCTTCCATCGCCTCTAATACAATTTCCCATTCATCTGGTCTGTACTCGTGAAAAATGTTGTCTACATATTCCTCTCTCTTTAGAAGCCTTGTAATTAGGTCGATAAACATTAATCTACTTGCTTTTCCCTCCAATAACTGCATAATTGCCTCAAAACTTGTCATTGAACCATTCCGATTTTCCATACTGAAACCTCCTAAAATTTAAGCTTGGTTGCTTTGCTAACCTAATACTATTATACTACATTTTTGCTTTTTTTTACAATTCATAAATATACACTTTGCCTTTGCTTTTTTTACATGAGTATCCCCCATAAGAATAGTGTTCTTATGGGGGATTTTTTGTCTATTTTCCGATAAGCCATCTTCCACAATCTTGATAGGAATATCCAATAAATTGATATGACCTAGCCGTTAAAAACATCACACATACTGACTCTTCCTCAAATTTATTTTTGATTTCTACTTCAGATGCCACGCTAATCACATTGTTTGAAATAGATTCATACTTACCTTCATCTATTATTCTTATTATTTTCATAAACTCTGTAAGTAATACATCTGTTCTTTTTCTTCGCGCATCCTGTAATTTTTTACGGAAGCGCTGTAACATAACTTCTGCATTACTTATCTTTTTTCCTTTTTTGGATGCTTTTACTCCAAGATAAAGGACATCATTTACTATTGGTTCTAGTAAGACAAATCCATTTTTTTCTGCAACTACTTTCCATTCGTCAAGAGAATACTTTTGCATTTTTACCGAAAAATAGGAAAACTCTGCTAATTTTTCTAACGATTCATCCAAAGCCTCTTGAAAGGTTTTCATCAGAATACTCTGTATGACTTTTTTAGCCTTTTTTGTTTTCTTATCATCCTTTATTAGTATACTCCGCAGTACTTTAACCTCTAATGTTTTTGTAGACTTTTTACTCATTTTACTACCTCCTAAATTATTATGGGTTGGCATTTTTCTACCTTGCTTACATAGCAAGAACATGCTATATTATATAGCAATTTACATAAAAAGTCAAATTTAGATGTTGCTACCCCTTAAACGTTACAGCACCGTTGCATTTAAAATATTTGACAGCTATTTTTTTGGAATTTTATTTGACAATGCACTAATAATATGTTATTATTTAAGTACATAATAAATGTGTCTGATGCCGATTGTCAGATTGTAGTTGTATGTGTATCCGGAAGTGCACATACTATTTTTTTGCTTAAAAATAGAGCAAATCCGGAAGAATTTGCCCTACGACTTATGTATGTCTACAATCAGTCTTTGCCTGTTTGCTCATCTTTATTTTAAGGTATATTTTTCTAAATTTTTAAATTTCCAAATTTTTCTTGCATTTTGTTTGTATTTGTGGTAAAGTATAGATATTATATAGCGTTTGATAAGAGACTAGTACTTTTGTTTTCTTTGTTAGAGAGCTTATGGTTGGTGAAAATAAGTAAAGTGGCAAAACGAATCTACTCTTAGATGCTTTTAGGAAAACCTAAACCAGTCATGCAGGTTACAGCATAAGAAAAGATAATTTTTAAGGTGGTACCGTGAATACATTTCGCCCTTATCGTTTGGATAAGGACGTTTTTTTGTATATATTTTTTTATAGGAGGTTTTGTGTAATGTCAGTAGAAATTGGAAGAGTGTATCGTCATTTTAAAGGAAATTATTATTTTGTAGAAAATGTTGCATATGATTCGGAAACAAAGGAACGTATGGTGGTGTATAAACCATTATATCCAAGAGAAGATGGTAAACATATCTGGGTAAGACCAGAAACAATGTTTTTGGAAGAAATTCCACCAAGACCAGATAATATAACAGGGCAAAAACATCGTTTTGAATTAGTAGATGCAGTTGCCAAAAATTATATCAATTAGAAAGGATAGAAAGTATATGATAGATATTAAATTAATTCGTGAAAATCCAGATTTGGTAAGACAAAATATAAAAAATAAGTTTCAGGACTATAAACTTCCTCTTGTAGATGAAGTATTAGAGCTAGATAAAAAAGCTCGTGAGACCATGGCAAAAGGAGATGACCTTCGTAATAAAAGAAAAACGCTTAGTAACCAGATTGGAAACTACATGCGTGAAGGAAAAAAAGCCGAAGCTGAAACCGTAAAGCAAGAAGTAGAAAAACTAAACCAAGAATTATTAAAAAATGAGGAATTAGAAGCTTCTTTGCGAGAAGAAGTAAAAACAAGAATGATGCGTATTCCTAACATTATTGATAAAAGTGTTCCTATTGGAAAAGATGATAGCCAAAACGTAGAACTTAAAAAATATGGCGAGCCTTTTGTTCCTTCTTATGAAATTCCTTACCATACCGATATTATGGAAGCTGTAAATGGTATTGACCTAGATAGTGCAAGACGTGTTGCTGGAAATGGATTTTATTATTTAATGGGAGATATTGCAAGACTACATTCTGCTGTTCTTTCTTATGCAAGAGATTTTATGATTGACAAAGGTTTTACGTATTGTATTCCACCTTACATGATTCGTTCTGATGTAGTAACCGGTGTTATGAGTTTTGAGGAAATGGATGCCATGATGTATAAAATTGAAGGCGAAGATTTGTATTTAATTGGAACCAGTGAACATTCTATGATTGGTAAGTTTAAAGACCAAATTTTAAAAAAGGAAAATTTACCATATACCATGACTTCTTATTCTCCTTGTTTTAGAAAAGAAAAAGGTGCTCATGGAATTGAAGAACGTGGTGTGTACCGTATTCATCAGTTTGAAAAACAAGAAATGATTGTTGTTTGTGAACCAGAAGAAAGTATGCAGTGGTATGAAAAGCTTTGGTCTTATACTGTAGAATTGTTTAGAAGCATGGAAATTCCAGTTAGAACATTAGAATGTTGTAGTGGCGATTTAGCCGATTTAAAAGTTAAAAGTGTGGATGTAGAGGCTTGGAGTCCAAGACAACAAAAATATTTTGAAGTAGGAAGCTGTTCTAATTTAGGTGATGCACAAGCAAGAAGATTAGGTATTCGTGTGAAAGGAGAAAAAGGAAATTATTATGCACATACCTTAAACAACACTGTAGTTGCTCCTCCTCGTATGCTAATTGCCTTTTTAGAAAATCATTACCAAGAAGACGGAAGTATTACCATTCCAGAAGTATTAAGACCATATATGGGTGGAAAAGAAAAAATAGAGAAAAAATAAAAAGAGGTGAAAAAAGTTGATTTCTATTCATAATCCTAAGCTAGAAGTTTCTGCTGTTCGTCCTTCGCAATATCCTAAAAATGACTTACCACAAATTGTCTTGGTAGGAAAATCTAATGTAGGAAAATCTTCTTTTATTAATACTATGATAAATAGAAAGCGTTTAGCAAGAACCAGTAGTGAACCGGGTAAAACCAGACAAATTAATTTTTATGATATGGATTCTAAGTTTTATTTTGTAGATTTACCAGGTTATGGTTATAGTAAAATGTCTAAAAAAGAACAAGAAACAGTGGGGCATTTTATTGAAGAATATTTAGAAACTTCTAAGGAAATTGCTTTAATCCTCTTTTTACTAGATATTCGCCATGCTCCTACGGAAAATGATAAATTAATGTACCAGTATATTATAAATTCCAACCTACCTTGTATTGTAATTGGAAATAAAGCAGATAAAATAGCTGTTACAAAGGTAGATACTGCAATGCAAACCTTAGCCAAAGCCATTAATCCTCTTCAGGATTTAGCTTACCTTCCTTTTTCTTCGGAGCGAAAAATTTATACCGAAGAAGTTTGGAAAGCAATACAAAATTATGTAAATTTGTGTTAAAATCCCTTGCTTTTAGGCAAAAAGTATTGTATAATAGATACATGTTCAATTTGAACACGGCACAATTTCATTTGTTCAAATTTGTACAAATATTTTTAGGGAGGCATATTTATGTCTAAAAGTAAAAGAGCACGGTTTGTTTTAAAGGACTATGATGCTGGAACTTTGTTAGCAAAAGAGTTTGGTGGTAACTACGACAAAGACTCTCAAATTTTAGTAGTACCATTAAATGGTTCGGAAAGCCACGATGATGACGTTAAAAGTGTTATCCGTCATTATGGCGGATTTCAGAGAGAACGCTATGTTCTCCACAATTCTGAAGCAGGCACTATACTAGCAGAACGTTATGAAGGTAGCTACGACCCAGAATCCCAAATTTTAGAGGTAACACTAACAGGTTCCTACTTCTACGATTTACGTATAACCAAATCTATTAGTAATCATGGAGGATTTCCAGAATATGAACGTCCGGACATGAACAACCCTGAATATACAAAGTATATTCGCACAGGTTCTAAAACCGAGTAAAATTTACTTTATGTAGACCCTATGAAAAATACTCATCACTTTCTATGTGATGAGTATTTTTTCATTACTGGTTACATTTTTTTGTAATCATTTTTAAAGCTTTTGGTCTTTCTACTGTAATACTATGCCCACATCCTAGGCATTTTAATTTAAAGTCTACCCCTACTCTGGTTATTTCCCATAGTTTGCTTCCACAAGGATGCTGTTTTTTGGTCCTTACTATATCTCCTATGTTGTATTCCATTTACTTTGAACACCTCTTATTTGGATAAAATTTCTTGATAACGTTTTTGTATTACATCTTTTCCTAGTATTTTCATTATTTCGTAAAGGTCTGGTGTATTGGCTCTTCTGGTTAGGCTAACACGAAGTACTGTACTTACGTCTCCTACATGACCTTTTGGATACTTGTCTGGATTTAGCTTATATTCTTTTACTTCTCTTGCATATCCTAGTTTTTCTGCTACATCTTTTATTTTATCAAACCATGTTTGTTTATCATCTTGCTCATCATATACAGTAAGGTAATTTTCTAAAATAGCTTGTATTTCTTTTTTATCTGTTATGGTTTGGTATTCGTATTCTTCTTGTGCTTGTTCGTAAAGCTCTTCAAACATATAGGCTGTTTGATAACGTATATCAGACCATTTTGCTATATCTTTTCTAGGTTTTACGTTTCCTCTTTCCATTCCTAATACTTTCATAGTATAGGTTAGGTCTTTATCTAAAATTTTCTCTAGCTCTGTATCGTATTTAGATGCCCATTTTTTTGTTTCGTTATATACTGTTTGTGCATCATAACGAGAGATAACGTTTTTAGAAATGTCTAATAGTTTTACCATATCAAACAAAGCACCACTTACTCCCATTTTATTTAGTTGTAAATCAAATTCCTCTACAGATTTATCTTTGTTTTGTTTTCTCCAAATTTCAAAATTAGAGTTGGCTATATTTAATAAATATTCTAATACCGCTTCTTTTGGCACTCCTATTTCGCTATAATAGCTAACAGCCGCTTCTGGGTCTTTACGTTTGCTTAGTTTTCTTTTGGTATCTCCCTCTTGCTTCATAATAGGTGCAATGTGCGCATACTTTGGTGGTTTAAATCCTAGTACCTGGAATAATTGCAAATGAAGTGGTACAGATGCTGCCCATTCGTCCCCACGAATTACATGTGTAGTATGCATTAAATGGTCATCTACGGCATGTGCAAAGTGATAGGTTGGAAGTCCATCGGATTTAATAATAACAATATCTTGGTCATTTTCTGGAAAATCAATATTTCCTTTTATCACATCATGGTGTTTTATTTTCTTTTCTGGATTTCCTGGAGATTTTAAACGAATAATATATTCTTCTCCTTTTTCTATTTTTTCCATCATTTCTTCTACTGATAAATTTCTGCATTTTGCCCATACACCATAATAGCCAGGTCGTATTTTGGCAGCTTCTTGTTTTTGTCTCATTTCTTCTAAGTCTTCTGGGGTACAAAAACAAGGATATGCTTTTCCTTGTGCTAACAAATATTTGGCATAGGCTTGGTATATTTCTTTTCTTAAGGATTGCTTATATGGTCCATAATTTCCTTTTTCTTCGGTTTCGTTTTGCATGCCTTCGTCTGGAGTAAGTCCAAAGTCGTTTAAGGCATCAATAATTCCGGTAATTCCATTTTCTACTTCACGTTTTTGGTCCGTATCTTCTATTCTTAAAAAGAATACGCCTCCTGTTTGTTTGGCAAGTTTTTTAGCAAGGGTTGCTTGGTACAATCCTCCAATATGTACAAATCCTGTTGGGCTTGGTGCAAATCTTGTCACAATTGCCCCTTCTTTTAAGTTTCTTTCTGGATATTTTTCTTCGTAATATGATATATCTTTTGCATTGGGAAATATTTTATCTGCTAAATCTTTATAATCCATTTTGCCTCTCTCCTTATTTTTATTTCTGTAAATATTATACAGCATAAATATAAGATGTGTCAAAAGTTTTGACACATCTTGTAAGTTTTATTGTATTTTTTTTTTCCTTCTATGTGGTTATACTTCCATAATGATTGGTAATAACATTGGGTTTCTTTTGGTCTTTTGGAAAATATATTCTCTTAATTCCTCTTTTAAAATAGACTTAATGCTAGCCCAATCTTTGATGTGTTTTTCTTCGCATTTTCTTAAACTTTGGCGAATAACGCCTTTTACATCTTCCATTAAGTTTTCGGATTCTCTTACATACACAAAACCTCTAGAAATAACATCTGGTCCTGCTACAATTTCTCCGGTAGAAGAATCCATGGTAAGCACAATAACAATAAGTCCATCTTGTGATAAATGTTGTCTATCACGAAGAACAATATTACCAACATCTCCTACTCCTAGTCCGTCTACTAAAATTTTTCCAGATGATACGGCTCCTGTTAGTTTTGCCTCTTTTTCGTTTATTTCTAGCACTCTACCATTAGACATCATGAAAATATTTTTCTTTTCTACTCCCATTTTTTGTGCTGTTTCCGCATGAGCTACTAATTGTCTGTACTCTCCATGAACAGGAATAAAATATTTTGGTCTTGTTAGTGCTAGCATTAGTTTTTCTTCTTCTTGACAAGCATGCCCAGATACGTGAATATCTTCTAGTGAACTATATACTACTTCTGCTCCTATTTTCATTAAGTCATCAATTACTTTAGAAACTAATTTCTCGTTTCCTGGTATTGGGTTGGCAGAAATAATAATTAAATCATTTGGGGTGATTTCTACTTTTTTATGTTCTCCTGTTGCCATTCTTGTTAAAGCAGACATGGTTTCCCCTTGGCTTCCTGTTGTGATAATAACAAGTTGTTCGTCTTTGTAGTTTTTAATCATGTCAATATCTATAAATACATTGTCTGGTACTTGAATATAGCCAAGTTCTCTTGCTACATTTATCATGTTAATCATACTTCTACCACAAACAGCAATCTTTCTTTTATTGGCTACTGCAGCATTTACAATTTGTTGTACACGGTGTACGTTAGAAGCAAAAGTTGCTACCACAATTCTTTTAGTACAATTTAAAAATAGTTTGTCAAATACTTCTCCTACACTGCGTTCTGACATGGTGTAACCTTTTCTTTCGGCATTGGTACTATCAGACATTAATGCTAAAATTCCTTTATTACCAAGTTCTGCAATTCTTCCCATGTCCATTCTTTCATCATCAATTGGGGTATAATCTATTTTAAAATCTCCTGTATGCAAAACTACTCCTACTGGTGTATGAATAGCAAGGATAACCGCATCTGGAATACTATGGCAACTACGAATAAACTCTACACGAAAGTTTCCTAATGTAATGGTTTGCCCTTGTTTTACTTCTTTTAATCTAGTTTTCTTTAGCAAATGATGTTCCTCTAATTTATTTTTTATTAGTCCCATCGTTAATCTAGTAGCATAAATTGGTACATCCATTTGTTTTAATAAATAGGGAATACTGCCAATATGGTCTTCATGTCCGTGAGTAATAATTAAGCCTTTAATTTTATATTTGTTTTTTTCTAGATACGTAATATCTGGAATCACTAAGTCTACACCTAGCATATCATCTTCTGGGAAAGCAAGACCACAGTCTACAACAATCATTTCGTCTCCATATTCAAAAACAGTCATGTTTTTTCCTATCTCTTGCAATCCACCTAATGGTATTATTTTTAAATTTTCTTTTTTAAAAGTAAATTCCTTTTTTTCTTCCTTTAATTTTCTTGGTTTTGTCCTTTCTCTTTTTACTTTACTTTTTACCATTCCGCTTTTTACGGGATGGCTATCTTTTTCTGTTTTTTCTATCATTCTTTTTCCTCCTTTAACGTTTTTGATTGCTCACATATATGTTAAAATTGCGACAAAAAAACAGTTTAATACTTACTATTAAACCCAAAAAATATGTAATTCATCCTAAAACCGCTCCGATGAATTTTTTTACTACAGTATTTTCCGAATCTTTTTTATGAATAGTATCCGCTCTTTTTCTCAATTTTATACATCATATATATTTTACATCTCATTTTTTTACCAAACTATGGTAACAACTGTTTTCTATTATACTATTTTTTTTACCTTCTGTCAAGTTTGGCCATTTGGAGGTCAGAAAAGATGCTATAGCATACTTGCTCCAATTATTCCTGCATTATTTTTTAGAGTAGCTAATTGTATTGGAATACTTTCTCTTTTGTTAAATAACATTCCTTTTTCTATTATTTTTGTCGTTGTTTTTGGAAGTAGAAAACTACTATAGTGTACAAAACTACCTCCTATACTTATTTTCTCTGGTTCAAATAGGTTCATAATATTACTAAGTCCTATTGCCAAATAGTCGGTATAGTCTTCTATTACTTTTTGTATTTCTTGGTTATTTTTTCCTAATTCTCTTATGATATATTCTACAATTTCATGTCCTCTTACGCTTTCTTCTAATCCTAAAATATTTCTAACTTTTTGACGTAATCTTTTAATAGAACAATAGGTTTCAAAACACCCTTTACTGCCACAGTTACATTGTCTTCCATCTTTTTCTAGTATCATGTGGCCAAATTCAAACCCTGGATTAGTTTTAGGCATTACCAATTTTCCTTGATATATATAGGCACCTCCAATTCCTGTGCCAATCGTTAAAAACACAGCATCTTGAACGCCTTGTAGACTTCCGTACTTTTGCTCTGCTAAAGAGCAACAAGTAACATCGTTATTTCCTGCTACTGGTATATGGTATTTTACTTGTATTTTACTTTCTATTGCTAGTTCTTCTATTCCTAAATTAACAGCATGTAGAATACAACCATTTTGATAAATTCCTGGAGTTGCAATTCCTATTTGTGAAATAAATTCTTTGTTAAGACCTGTTTCTTCAAAAATTTCATCTATTTTTTCTAAAATAGTATCTATAATAAATTTTTGGACACGTCCTTCTTCTTTATATTTTTGCAAAATATCTGCTCCCTTTTTTACAAGCAATTTTCCTTCTTCTGAAACTAATCCAACTGCTACATGGCTTCCGCCTAAATCAATTCCAATTCTCATATTTTCTCCTCTTTCTTTTTAGAAAAAGACAGGTTAAAATCCCTGTCTTTTTCTCTTTTACGATACAACAAAGTTTTTAAGTTTCTTTACGTTTTACTGATTGTCTCTTCATTGTATACTTTTATTTTTATACTCCTGCTGCGGAGATTAAGAAGGTACCCATATATACTTGAATACATGGTACTAATACAACTAGTACGAAGAATATTAGTACAATACCAACAATAACATAAACAATTTGTGGTAATGTTTTCATAATTTTTTCCATTGTATTATCCATATCAATTTCCATATATTCTAGTAACTTTTGCATCATCTCAGATAAGTCCGTTTGCATACCTATTTTTAACATCTCGGTTGTCATGGCACTAGATAAACCAGCTTTTTCAAAAGGTTCTATCCAAGAGCCACCAACATAAATATTGTTAATTGCTGTTTCTACAATAGAAAGCATAACATAATTTTGTACAACATTTTTACTTACTTCCAGCGAATCTTGAATTCTCATACCATTTTGTAAATTCAAGAGCATTGCTCGCATTAATCTAGTAAAATCAATAGAGTAAATCAGTTTTCCAAATACCGGCATGACATATTTAAAATAATCAAAATTGTATTGCCCTTTAGGAGTATGAATATAAAATATAATGGCAGCTGCTATCACAGCAATGATGGCAACTGGAATATACCAGTGTGCAATTACTCCATCAACAAAATTAGAAAACCAAATGGTAATAGCCGGTAAAGTTTCTGTTGTTCCTACAGCATCAAATACACTTTGAATAGCTGGTATAGCAACAAGTGTACCTGCAATTAATAATACAATTAATAACACAAATTGTATGATATTGGGTAGTAAAATAGAACGTAATCTTCGTTTTAATTTTTCTGTGTCGTCTAAATATTTAACAGCTTGCATTAACGAATTGGTTAATGAACCAGATAATTCTCCTACCTTTATCATATTTACATAGACATAGGAAAATACGTTAGGAAAAATATTAGAATAATATTCCATGGTGACATACATATTTTCACCAGCTTCTACACCAGCAATAATATCCTCTAATATTGTTCGCAATGTTAGGTTTTCGGTACTTTCTAAAATAGTGGATAATGCATGAATATTATTAAAATTTGCCTTTTTTAACAAGTAGAAATTTTGTGTAAAAATAGATAAATCACGAATGGTAAGCGGTTCTGTTTTGGATAATGCCATATTAATTTTGTCTATGGTAGAAACTTTTTTTCCTCTACTTTGTGCTAAGTTGGCTGTATTCACGTTTTTTAATATTTCTTCTACATTATTAATATTTCTTTTTCTTGCTCTTGTTTTGCCTCTTTTACGAATCACATCATGTGATACTACACTAATAGGCATTAAGTCATTATGTTTCAGACGTTTAATAAGAGCTTGTTTACTAACATCTTCTACTCGGTTTCGAACAATGACTCCATTTTTATCTACTGCTCTATACGTAAACTCTGGCACTTCTTTTCCCCCTTTTCTTCTTTCTAATTATTTTTATGTATTCTTAATTGCATTATGGTTCTATTTAAAGTTTCTATATTTTTTTCTTCTATTTGTGCTTTGGCTTGTTCTAGTGTAATTACATCATCTACAAATAGTTTAGCTATAGAATTTATAAGACCAATACTTCCTTTTTCTAAGTTACTTTGAATAGCATCTTCTATTTCAGAAACACTTATTTTTTCTTTTCTAATAATTCCAGAAACAATATTATCTACCACCATTACTTCTGGTACCAACACTAATTTACCTCTTGTTCCTTTTAATAATCTTTGAGAAACTACTAGTTTTAATAGTGCAGAAATTAAATATTTGATACTGGTTTGGTCTTTAACATCATAAAAGTTAATCATTCTGTCTATGGTTTCCGCACAAGATTTGGTGTGTAATGTTCCAATTACCAAATGTCCAGATTCAGCTGTTTCTATTGCTGCATCCATGGTTTCTCTATCTCGAATTTCTCCTATTACTAGAATATCACAGTCCTCACGTAAAGAGTTTTTTACACCATCACTAAAGGTAAGACAATCTCTACCTGGACCTATTTCTTTTTGCACAATAATAGATTTTTTAGAAACATGTTTATATTCTACTGGATTCTCTAAAGTTAATATTTTTCTATTTTGCGTTTCATTAATTTCATTAATAAGTGCATTTAATGTTGTCGTTTTACCAGAATTGGTTTTTCCAGTAACCAAAATAAGTCCTTGTGGTTGATATGTCATTCTACGAACAATATCCGGAACTCCTAAATCTTCGTATTTTGGTAATGTATTTTTTATTAATCTTAGTGTAAAAATTGGTACTTCATTGGAAAGTGAAATATTTACTCTTAAACGAATATCCTTATATTCAAAAGACGAGTCCAATTTTTTTGTTTGTTTAAAAACTGTATCTCTATCCAAATTTCCTCTAACAAAATAATCATAAACATCATATAAATCGTCCGGTGTTAATACTTCCATGTCTTCTATCGGTTTTAGCTCGCGGATAATTCTAAGCATTGGTTTTAAGTCACAAATTAAATGTACATCAGATGCATCTTTTTCTATGGCAGTGTCTAAAATTTTATCAATATCTATCATTAGTATTCCTCCTATCCCTTAAATCATAACTGTTAAAATTTTGTTTCTTCTATTTTAATAAATCAACAGTTTTTTATTTAATTCTTCTAGTGTAGTAGTACCATTTATTACTTTTTTTATACCATCAATTACTAGTGGTTCATATCTTTCTTTCATTGCTTGTTCTCGAATTTCAATCGTTGAGCTATTGTTTACAATCATTTCGCGAAGGTTATCTGTTAATATTAAGACTTCAAAAACAGCAATTCTATCGTAATATCCCGTATTATTACATTTTGGGCATCCTACTGCTTCGTATGTTGTTTTACCTGCTAAATCTATTGGAAGATTATATTTCTTAATAATAGATTCTAACACTGCTTTTTCTTGTTCGGTATATTCTCTTTCTCTTTTACAATTTGGGCATAAACGTCTTACTAGTCTTTGGGATACGGAAGTTGCAAGTGTACTCGCAATATCATAATTAGAAACTCCCATTTTTCTTAGTCTTGTTAATACCTCAATACTATCAATTGTATGGATAGTAGAAAGTACATAATGACCTGTTTGTCCTGCTTGCATTGCAATTTCTGCTGTTTCATTATCACGAATTTCTCCTACTAAAATAATATCCGGATCTTGTCTTAATACGGTACGAAGAGAATCCGAAAAAGTTGTTCTTGGATCTATCTCAATTTGATTTAGTCCTTCTATTCGGATTTCTACCGGATCTTCGATAGTTGTAATATTAATTTCCGGTCTATTTAAATAGTCTATAATACTATATAAGGTAGTTGTTTTTCCTTCTCCTGTAGGAGCTGCAACTAGAGTAATACTATTTCTTTTATTAAATGCTTTGTTTACTAATTGGTCATCCTCTGGAAAACCAAGTTCAAATAACCTTTTAATATCCGTATTCTTTTTTAATAAACGTAAAACAAATTTTTCTCCATAGACATTTTTTTGAGAAGACACACGAATATTATAATCTGGATATACCAAAATTCTACCATCTTGTGCTTCTTGTTTTTCCTGATGCATGTTAGAAATAGCCTTTAATCTACCAATAATTTGGGATTGTTTTTCATTTTCTATGGTAACAGCAGTATATAGTTCTCCATCTATTCGATAACGAACTCTTACTTCATGTTCCATTGGTTCTATATGAATATCACTTGCTCTTTTTTCCATCGCTGTTTTAATAATGCTGTCCACAAGCTCTGTAATATTACTATTGGTATTAATTTTTTCGTTAGCTACTCCTTCTAAAGAAGTTAAGATTTTCTCAATATTACTTTCAAATGTAATATATTTTTCCATTACTAGTCCTTTATTTAACAATAAAAGACGAACGGTTTCAATTGCTCTTTTATTAGAAGTATCTGCAAAACAAACCTTTATTCTTCCAGCTACAATATCAAACGGAATTGCTTTATTGTTTTTTGCAATGTCAATAGAGATATAATCGGTTACATTAATTGTAATATCTTTCGCAGTTAAATAAATAGCTTTTTCATCTAGAATTTCTCCAATTGTTTGAATAAGTACTCTACTATCACACAAGCCTAATATATTAATAATATCTCCTAATTTTTTATTTGGATATTGTTTTTGATAATCTAATGCTTTTTCTATATCAAGTTCTGTTATAAGGCCTCTTTTTACAAGCTCAATTCCTATTGGTTGTCTTTTTTTAGCATCCATATCGATTCCTCCTTTGTTCCTTTCTTACTATTTTATTATACTGTAATTAGATAGGTTTGAATAGCTATTTTGGTATATTACATAATATTACCAATAACGGAGTACATAGTCGGTAGAAAGCGTAAGATTGGTGTTTCCCGGTATCGCAATTCTTACCGTAACAATTTCCTTTTCTCCTTGTTTTTTACTCTCAAAATTTAATAATTCTATATTTCTTAAAATTTCTGCTCCATTACGATACAGTCGTTTTCCTAAGTATTGATAACTTGTTCCATCGGAAAATATAATTTTATCACCAGTACAACTTGTAACTGCTATATCTTCTTTTTTGATATCTCCTAAAAAGTACATATTAAAAGCAGTATAAATTTCTGAGTTTTTTCCTGTTCCACTTACTATTTTTATATTTTTGTAAAAATAGGTGCTAACAAGAGTGATAATACTAATAATAATTGTAATACCTAGGACATATACTACTAATGAAGTTAAGGTAATTCCTCTTTCTGAACGCATATTCCCTCCTATTCTTTTACCTTTAATTTGCTAATTTCTATTGTTTCTGTTTTTCCTACCACATCATAGTTTACCGTTACCGTCACGGTTTTTATAATATCTTTTGCTCCTGCATGTGTGTCTTTGTAGTTCTCTATTGCAAATTGAATAGAAAAAGCAGAATCTATTTGTGAGTTATCACGGATACTTTCTAAGTTTTCTACCGTTACAGAGTCATAATCCGCTTTATCGGTATATTCTAAAAATTGTATAATATAACTAACAGCTGTTGCGGCATACTGATTTTCGGCCGAGATAACAAATGCTTGATACATTCCTACTATGATAATAGAAGCAAATAATACAATAATAATAACGGAAATTATAATATCTGTACCAGCTACTCCTCTTTCTTGCCTGCATTTTTTTTGAATCATATTATCCTCCACATATATATGTAATATAAAAATTAGTTACAATCCAAACAATGAGATTAATCGTACAAAAGTAAAATCCAAAACGAAAATCTTGCATTACTTGTTTGTCTGTTTTTACATACTTTGCCCTTTTTGATGTGATTTTATGAATAAAAATAGTAATAGGTATGCATAGTAAAAAGAAAAGGCAAGTAACAACAAAAACATATTCTCCTGTAAATAGTATCGTATATATTACAAGAGTAAGTACTTGTAACCAATAATAATTTTTTCCCTTCTTCTTTAACAAAAAGGTATCTACTGCTAATAAAATACATAGCAAAGCAAGATATATAACATATCTATATATATTAGCTTTTTCTACTACATATAGATAAATCATATATATTGTAGCAGTAATAATTCCAAAGAGTAAAACGCTTTTTGGAATATATCTTTTTTCTTTATCAATACCAGCAATAATAAACAATGTGGATATATACATTGCTCCAAAAATGAAATAAACAAGTTTACTAATTTCTAATGTATAGAATTCAAAACGAATAGAAAGGGCTAATAGTAAAAAAATTACCCCAGAAAAAATTTCTAATAAAAAATAGCGTGGTCTTATTTTGGTTTTACAATATCTACATTTTCCTCCTAAAAAAAGATAGCTAAAAATAGGAATTAAATCTGCAATTCCTAATTTGTGATGACAGTTAGGGCAAAAAGAATGTTCATGTGTAATATCTTGTTTTAATGGAATTCTGTATACTGCTAATGTAAAGAAACTACCAAAAAAACTACCCATAATAAAAATTAGTAAATAGATAATTAGTTCCATTGTTTTTCCTCTTACTTAATTTAAACTTGGCATATACATTATAAGCTATAATGCATATGCCAATGTTCCTTCATTTATTTTTACAAAACTATTTATGATTGTTCATCAATGAAATTACTTAAGTTTTGTAATTCTTCGTTTTCTCGTTTTTGAGCATTTCCCATGTTAGTTTTTGCATCTTGAGCTTTGTGGATAACACCATTATCACTTACTACTAATGAGATTGTTACACCAGCTAGTATTAATAATACAATAATAGTAATAACTAAAGCTACTAATGTAATACCCTTTTCTTTCTTAAACATAAAAATTCCTCCTTATAGTTTGTTTTGTGTATATCTATATAAATAATAAATATAACCTAAATTTATTTTCCTCCGGTACTCGGATAATAATTTCCTGTTCCTCCACCTGTTTGTGTGTTGGAACCAGATTGTGAATTTCCTGATTGTGGATTATCTGTTCCGGATGTTTCTTCAGAAGTATTAGCAAACGGATTTACTTTACCTGGGTTATAGCTTCCGCTATTTTGGTATACTTTTAAATCAGATGCATCTACTTCATAAACAATATTAACTTTTTGCATATTTTCTTCTGCTTCTGCTTGCTCTTTTAATTCGTTTACTTCTTTTGTTGGAGTATAAGCTACTTGTCCTGGCAATAATTTATTGGTTGGAATATAGTTATAAAATAATACTCCTAAGATTAATACAATTGCAAGAGCTAACAAAATAATAATGAAAATTTCTTTTAAAATTCTAGTAAGTTTCATCTACTTAATCCTACCTTTCTTTATTCTTGTGTTGTATCGGTATTATCTTCAGAATTTGCTGTTCTTGTTGTAGCATTGTCATCTGTACTTGTACCTGCATCGGTATTGGTATCAGTATCAGTATTGGTAGTAGTAGTCTGCGTACTATTTTGAACCATAGATTTATCAATATTAATAGCAATATCAGATACTAAAAAACTTGCTTGCAAATTAGTATCAGAAGAACCTGGAATTAATTTAAAGTTTTCTATTTTAAATCCTAGTTCTGAATCATTTTCTAGTGCATACACGAAATCAGAAATACTAACATATTGTCCATTTACTACAAAATTAATATTAAATAAATTAATATTGGAAGTGGATGTGCTACTATTGGTGATTCGCATATCTATTTTTACTCCATTTTTACGAGCATGATTTCCTATTTTTACTTGTAATGTTTCTAATTCGTAAGAAATTTCTTGATAAGCTAGTGCTAACTCTGCTTCTGTACTAATACTTGCTTTATCTAAATAATCTTGTTTCGCTTTTTTTACATTTTCTTCTTGTTCTCTTAACGTTTTCATTGCATTCAAATAGTCAGAATTAGCAAGTTTATCTGCTTGTACAATAAGTTCGTCTGTATTATCATTTCTTTGTTCAATCTGTTTTATACTTAATATATCAAAATCACCAAGTGAAATGCCATTAATTAGTGCATATCCACACAAGACTCCTAATAGTAAGATAATAATCAAAATTAGTATTTTTTTCATGGCAACTCACCTTCTATCACAGTTTTTACAACGTCTCCTTCTTTATACATTTGCTGAGACACTACATTATATAAGATTTCATTTGTCTTAATTGCAGATTTAAAATATCCTAATTGCTCATACTGTGTAGATTGAGCATTAATACGAATTTTATTGTCTGAATAATTTTCTATTGCAGTAATTTGTACTGCTTCTGGTACTCTTACCATAATTTGACTAAGTAATGTAGGAATTGCATTTTTAGTTTGATTAATAGCATTTACCTTTTCTGCCATTTCTTCTAGATTTCTAGACAATTTTTCATAACTAGCTTGGCTTTCTTTTAATCCATCAATATCTGCCTGTACTTTGCTTATTTCTCTTTGGGTATCAGAAATATATTGTTGTATTTCTTCATCTTTTGCATCATACATGTGTTCCAAGGTGATAGAAAAACCGCCGTACGTAAGAATGATAATTAAAATTCCAATAGCAAACGTAATAAGTCCTCTTTCTGTTCTGTCTAGTTGTTCTCCTAAATCGTTACGTATGTTAAATTTTCCAGATTTGCTTTTTTTGCCATTTTTGTTACTTTTTTCTGACGAACCTCCAAAGAAATCTGGGAGTTTATCGGATAATGTTTGTTTTTTAAAGTTCATTCCTTTAATGCCTTCTCCTAAGCCTTGTAAAGCTAGAGCAATAGCGGAATTTACTTCTATATAGTCCTTAATATTTACTTTTGCAACCAATTCATTAATAAAATACGGTTTTAATATTTCGCACTTTGTTGTTCTTAAATATTCTTGGAAATATAAATCAATATTGCTAATAACACATGCTGTACCAGTTAAATATATTTTATCAATTTTGTTTAAACTTTCATCTGTTATTTCTTTTACTTGTGTTGCAATATTGTACAATGTTGGCATGATTTGCTCTAAGTAAAGATTTTCTTCTTCTTGCAATTCTTTTCCTTCCATTGTATAAATCGTAGAATTTTTGCAAATTTCATATGCTTTAGAAAAAGAATTTTCTCTTTCATTTATCTGTGCTAAAATATCAGATGAACCTTGGTCTAAGTTTACAACATCATATAATTTTCCATCTATAATTTTGGTTATTGTAGTTTTATTTTCTATATTTACAATCAAAATATTTTCTTTTGGTTTAAAATCTACCAAGTTAGATATACTAATAGATAACGGGGAAATGGTTGTTAAACGATTTCCTTCTAATTGTTGTAATCTTTTGTTAATTTCCATCTTGTTGGCAGAAACATGTATTACTTTTATTTTTTCCTTATCTTCAAAACTATTTACCAATACATAGCGAGATTCCAAAGAATTTTCGTTTATTCCTTGGTCCGTACAATAAGAGCTAAATTCTGTTTCTACCGCTTTTTGCATATCTTTTTTGTTAATTAAGCTAAACATATAAAAATAGTTATACATTTCTTGTGATAAGTTAACACTAATTGGAATTTTGAAGCTATAAGTTTCGCTAATGATTTGTTTGATTGCTTCATTAAGTTTGTCATAGAATTTGATGCCAAATGCTTCTACTTTTATTGCTTCTCGTTCTTTAGACACTTTAGCATATTTAATTAAATTGTTTTCAATATATAACCCCAAACAACTCGGCATTTTGTTCTCCTTTGTAAACTAATTTTCTATATATATGTTCTACAAAAAAATACAAAATAATACTTGATTTTTTTGTCTTTTTTTCTATTTTTTGTTTTGCTTATTTTTTAAACATAATTAGATATTTTATGCTTTTATTTTATCGTTTTTTTTAGAAAAGTCAATACGTTTAACCGAATCGTAATAAAAATGTAATATGTTTGTAACATTGTCTTTTTTCATGCTTTTTGCAAAAAAAGAAACAAAAAAATTGTTCTTTTTGTTTCTTTTTCTTTTTATTTAATAAGAAGTGCTATTAAAATGATAATTCCAAAAATAACACGATAAATGGCAAATCCTTTAAAGCTTCCTTTTTGTAAATAATTTAATAAGAATTTAATTACTATAATTCCTACGATAAAACTTGCAAACACTCCCACAAAAAATGGTATGTTAAATACAAAGTCTTTCATTTTTAATAAAGTGGCTCCTAATACGATTGGTGCAGAAAGCATGAAAGAATATTTCGCACAAGATTTTCTTTCTACTCCTAATAATCGTCCTGTTGTCATGGTAATTCCAGATCTAGATACTCCTGGAATAAAAGCAAGTGCTTGTGATAATCCAATTAAAAATGTTTGTTTAAATGTCATATTTTCGTATTTTGTATTTGATTTTGCATTTTTATCTACCAAATAAAGAATGATACCCATTACAATAAGTGCTATTGCAATAATAAGTGGTTTTGTTAATACTCCTTCTGCAAAATGATCTAATAAAAATCCTATAATTCCTCCTGGTATGGTTGCAATCACAATATACCAGAACATTTTTCCTTCTATTGTTTTTTCTTTTTTTACAACTTGGTTCCATCCACCTTTAATAAGCGAAATCCAATCTTTAAAGAAAAAGATAGCTATTGCTAGTAGTGTTCCAAAATGTAATGCTACATCAAACCCTTCAAAAGCAGTAGCAAATTCTTCTGAATTCGTCCAGCCTAATAGCCAAGGAATGATATTTAAATGTGCAGAACTAGAAATAGGTAGTAGTTCTGTTAATCCTTGTATAATTCCCAAAATAAGTGCTTGTAATATACTCATTGTTTTTTCCTCTCTTTCATTTGTTCTTACATTTCTTTTATCATGTTATATAAGGTATCTTTAATAAATTCTGCTGAGGTAATTGGTGCTACTTTTCCCGGCAAAGATAATGCCCAAATTAATTTAATACCTAACTTTTTAGCAGCCATTTTATCTATTCCACCTGGATTAGATGCTAAGTCGATAATGAGAACATCTTCTTTTACTTTTTGTAATTCTGCTTCTTTTAAAATAGTTACTGGTATGGTGTTAATAATAATATCAAATTTTCCAAGGTAATTGTCTAGTTCTTTCAAATGTACAGAATTGTATCCATATGCTTTAATCCATGCCAAGTCTGTATCTTTTCTTGCTTCGCAATATACTTGTGCACCAATTCCTTTTAAAATATTAGATAATATTTTTCCTACTCTTCCAAATCCCATTACCAACACTTTGCTACCATGTATTGTTCTTGTTGTTTCTTCCATTGCTATTTGAATAGCTCCTTCTGCTGTAGATATAGTATTTAATACTGCTAATTCTTCCCTTGCCATAATATCCAGTATTTGTACATTGTTCCACTTTTCTATTAAGCTTTGCTTAATACTTCCGGCAATTACTTTTTTACCATCTAATTTTGAAAACAGTTCTTCTACTGTAATACAGGTATCACTAAATGGTGTATTAATATCTTTTCCATTGCTAGATAACGGAATTGGTCCTATTACTAATTCTGCTCCTTCTATTGCTTCTTCCATAGAAGAACATTTTTTTATGGTTTCTAATTTATTTAAATTTTCTGCTTTATCTAATGCAAATGTTTTAATAAGGAAACCATCTTCAGCAAGTAATTCTGCTAATTTTGCTATTCTTAAATCTCCACCAATAATTGTTATTTTTTTCATTTTCCTCATCCCTTGTTTTGTATTTAGGTTTTTATTGGTACCTATAACCTTTACTTAGTATATTCTACTTTGTCTGTTTTATGTCATTATTCTTCTTGTCTTTCTTTTTGTTCTTGTTCGTAAGATATTTCGTCTTTTTTCTTTTCAATACGAATATCACGATAGCTTAATGTTCCAACAATTTCTTGTGTTTCTTTTAAATGCCTCCATGTAATTTGTTCCATTTTGCTAGCTTTTCCTTTGTCTTTTACTTCATCTACTTCTTTATTTGGTATTATAATGTATTTTTTTATTGGAATAAAAATAGCATCTTCCTCTGCTAATTTTGCTACCGAAATATCTAGGTCAATTGCTAAATTTAAATAGGTTACTGCTTTTTCTTGTTCTCCTTTTAGCATTGCTATTTTAGCTAGGTAATAATAAGAACCAGCTTCTACTTCTTCTCCTGGAATACTTTTCAAAAAATAATTTTCCGCTTCCTCTAAATCATCATATATCATAGCAATTTGTGCTAGGTCATAATATCCATGATACAATAAGGTATTTAATTCTGCTGCTTTTTCGTAATTATTTTTTGCATTTTGAAAATCGTTCAGCATGGTATAGGTCATTCCTAATGCATAATAAATATCATATTCTATGGTATTATACTTTAATGCTTCTTTATAAATAGTAATAGCTTCTTTATATCTTTCTTCTTCAAACAGGATTTCTCCGAAGTAGTAAAGATGCTTTTGTGTAATCTGGCTTAAGTTCTAGTAAATTATCTAACATAAGAGCTGCTTCACTTTGTCTTCCACATTGCTTCAACAAATCGGATATAACAAAATAGGACTGATAGTCTTTTTTATTAATATCGATTGCTGTTACATATTCTTCAATACCTTTTTCCTTTTCCCCTTCTTTTACTAGAATTTCTGCCAAAAATTTATGCCCTAAATAAGATTGTGGATATTTGTTTATTAATTTTTCTAAATGTTTTTTTGCAGTAGCCGTATCTCCCAATACAAAACTTATTTTTGCTTTTGCAATTTGTAGACATTCTGCAAAGTTAAATCCTCTCCATTCTATTCCTAAAATAATAAGAGGAAGTAACACAGATAGTAAGTATATTAGTATATGGAGTAGAAGTGTCAGTTCTTTTGAACAAATTAAGCTAATAAAATTAATGGTAATTCCTATTACTTGTATTACTAATAATACAAGGTAAGAAGTGTCATTTTTTATAATCATTTTTAGAAAGATAAAAATAAAAAGAGTGAAAGCTAGCAAATTGAAAATAATAATTTCAATCATATTAGATTTCCCTCCTTCTTTTTTTCATTTTCTTTTTATTTTCTTTTGCTTTTATTTTAAAAATTCTTTTTTGTAATTTTCGATACAATCTTGGATGATTTTTTCTGCATCTTCTCTTCCTAGTATTTTTTCTACCATGGTTTGTTTTCCTTCTAGTTGTTTATATACTTCAAAGAAGTGCATAATTTCTGCTGATATATGATTTGGTACTTCGGTAATATCTTGATAACAATTTAAGAAAGGATCTTTTTTAGCAACTGCTACAATCTTTTCGTCAAATTCGTTATTATCAATCATTTTTATTACTCCAATAGGATAACATTCTACCAAAGTTAATGGTATAATGTTTTCTTGGCATAGTACTAATACATCTAATGGGTCATGATCCCCTGCATAGGTTCTTGGAATAAATCCATAATTTGCAGGATAATGTGTCGCAGTATATAATACTCTGTCTAATTTTAACATTCCTGTTTCCTTGTCCAATTCATACTTGTTTTTGCAACCTTTTGAAATTTCAATAACTGCTAAAAAATCATCTTTTTGTATTCTTTCTTCTTTTACGTCATGCCATACGTTCATTTTGTATCATTTCCTTTCTTCATTTTTAGTATATCTATTTTATGACAAATTTCCCAAATTGTCTAGTCCTAAGCCAAAATTTTTGCATTTTTAGACAAAAAAGCATCTTGAGCTAAGATGCTTTTTTAAGTTATATTCCCATAATATTATATCCATTATCTGCATAAATTATTTGGCCTGTGATGCTACTTGCCATGTCAGATAGTAAGAAACTTACTACATTTCCTACTTCTTCTATGGTTACATTTCTCTTAAGTGGTGCTTTTTCTTCTACCACATCTAATATTTTTCCAAAGTCTTTAATTCCTTTTGCAGAAAGTGTTTTGATTGGTCCTGCTGAAACGGCGTTTACACGAATACTTTCTTTTCCTAAATTATCGGCTAAGTAACGCACACTAGCTTCTAGGGCAGCTTTTGCGATTCCCATTACATTATAGCCTTCTAGTACTTTGGTAGAACCATAATAGGTTAAAGATACTAAACTTGCATTTGGATTTAAAACTTCCTTAGCATATCTTGCTACTGCTACAAAAGAATAACTGCTAATATCATTTGCATGGCTAAATCCTTCTCTGGATGTTAAAATAAAATCATTTCTTAGATCTTCTGTATTAGCATGTGCAATACTATGTAAAATTCCATCAATTGTTCCATAATCTTTTTTTATGTTTTGAAATAAGTTTTGAATACTTTCATCTGTTGCTACATCACATTCATAGGCTTTGGCATTTGGAATTTCTTGTATTAATTCTAAAATTTTTTCTTTTTTCTCGCTTGGGTGATAAGCAAAAAGAACAGTTGCTCCTTGCTGTGCAGCGGACTTTGCTGCTCCCCATGCAATACTCCATTTGTTACGAATTCCCATAATTAAAATTTTTTTATTTTCTAATATCATTTTTTTCCTCCTTATATTCTCCCATATTTCTAAATTTTTCATAACGCATTTGGGTTAATTTTGCTTTTGAAAGTTTTTCTAGTCTGCTCATTTCTTCTACAATATACTGTACCATTTCTTCAGATACTTGTTTTATATTTTCTTTTTTTACTCCACCTTCTGGCTCTGGCAATACGGCATCTACTATTCCACTTTGCCATAATTCTTCTGCTGTTAGTTTCATTTTTTCTGCCGCTTCTTTTACTCTACTACTGTCTTTCCATAAAATGCTTGCATACCCTTCTGGAGATAAAATAGAATATACCGCGTTTTCTAGCATAGCCACTCTATCTGCCACTCCAAGAGCAAGCGCTCCACCACTAGAGCCTTCCCCAATTACAATAGCAAGAATAGGAACTGTTAACTGTACCATTTCCATTAAATTTTTAGCAATAGCTTCTCCTTGACCTCTTTCTTCTGCACCTGTACCTGGATAGGCTCCTTTGGTATCAATAAGCGTAAGAATTGGCTTACCAAACTTTTCTGCTTGTTTCATTAATCGTAATGCTTTTCGGTAACTTTCTGGATTTGGCATACCAAAGTTTCGCTCCATATTTTCTTTGGTGGTTCTGCCTTTTTGTTGTGCAAGAATCATATAGTATTTTCCTTTTATTTTACCTATTCCACATACGGTTGCTTTATCATCTGCAAAATATCTATCTCCATGAAGTTCTACAAACTCCTCTGTTATTTCTGCTATATAATCTAACGATGTAGCCCTTCCTGGTTTTCTTGCTATTTCTACTCTTTCCCATGCAGATAACGTTTGTTTTTTCGTCTCGCTTTTTTTGCTTTTTTTTCCTTTTGTTGTAACTTCTATTGGTTCTTCTTTTTGATAAGCTTTTAAGAAAAAGGCAAGTGTACTTTTCATTTCTTTTCTTGGAACAATTTTATCAATAAATCCATGTTCTAGTAAAAACTCTGCTGTTTGAAAATCTTCTGGAAGTTCTTCATGAATAGTTCCTGCAATAACTCTTTTTCCTGCAAACCCAATCATTGCTTCTGGTTCTGCTAAAATAATATCTCCTAAAGAAGCAAATGATGCAGTAACACCACCATAGGTTGGGTCTGTTAATACCGAAATATAGAGTAATCCTTTTTCATGATGTTTTGCAATAGCAGCAGAAGTTTTTGCCATTTGCATTAAGGACTGAATTCCTTCTTGCATTCTGGCACCTCCAGAAACACTAAATAGAATTAGTGGCAGTTTTTGTTTGGTAGCTTTTTCTATTAACCTTGTTATTTTTTCTCCTACTACTACCCCCATGCTTCCCATTAAAAAGTTTCCATCCATGATACCTACTACTGCTTTTTGCCCTTCTATAGTACATTCACCACACAAAACAGCTTCTTCTATTTTTGTTTTTTCTTGCAAACTTTTTATTTTTTCTTCGTAGCCTTCTAGGTGTAAAGGATTTGCTGTACTTAAATTCCACTTATATTCTACAAAGCTTCCTTCATCTGCTATTTGTTTTATTCTTCTTCTACTAGATAAACGGAAGTGATATCCACAATTTGGGCACACACTGTAGTTTTCGTGTACAATATCTTTGTATAAAATTTCGCCACATTTATTGCACTTTACCCATTTGCCAATAGGAATGTCTGGTTTTATTATGCCTTCTTTTTCTTCTTCGTCTTTTCTTTCCCTTTTTTTGATTTTATCTAAAATCATAAAAGTTTCTCCTTTTTCTGTTTTTTCACTTCTAAAAAGGAAGTATCAAAATTTCCTTCTTCAAAGTCTACATCTTCTAAAATTTCATATAAAAAATCCACATTGGTAGTAATGCCATCGATGACTACTTCTTCTAATGCTCTTTTCATTTTTGCAATTGCTTCTTTTCTATCTTCTCCATGACAAATAATTTTAGCAAGCATGGAATCATAAACTGGTGGAATAGTATAACCACTATAAATAGCAGTATCTATTCTCACACCATTTCCTCCTGGTAAATTTAATTCTTGTATGGTACCTGGACAAGGAATAAAGTTCTTTTCTGGGTTTTCGGCATTTATTCTACATTCTATGGTATGACCAGAAAAAGAAATATCTTTTTGTGTAAAACGTAACGTTTCTCCTGCTGCAATACGTATTTGTTCCTTTACAATGTCTATTCCTGTTTGCATTTCTGTTACAGGATGTTCTACTTGTACCCTTGTGTTCATTTCCATGAAATAAAAATCTTTGTTTTTATCTACTAAGAATTCGATGGTACCTGCATTATAGTAGCCAGAAGCTTTTACTGCTTTCATAGCAGCTTTTCCCATTTTATTTCTTAAGGTTTCATCTAATACTGTAGATGGGCTTTCTTCTATTATTTTTTGATTTCTTCTTTGGATACTACAATCTCTTTCTCCTAAATGAATAGCATTACCGTGTTTATCTGCTAACACTTGGATTTCTACATGTCTTGGGTTTTCTATGTATTTTTCTAAATATAGTTCATCATCCTGAAAAGCATTTCTTGCTTCTTGTTTTACTAGTGGATAGGCATCTTCTAATTCTTTTGGACTATATACCAATCGGATTCCTTTTCCTCCTCCTCCACTAGATGCTTTTAGCATAACAGGATACCCTATCTTACTTGCTATTTCTTTTGCCTGACTTAGGCTTTCTAGTTTCCCTTCTGACCCTGGAATAACTGGAACTCCTGCTTTTTTCATTAATTCTTTACTATGGGATTTATTTCCCATTTTATCAATAACAACATAAGAAGGACCAATAAAACAAATATTACTTTCTTCACAAATTCTTGCAAAATGAGCATTTTCTGATAAAAAACCAAACCCCGGATGGATAGCCTCTGCTCCTGTTAAGCATGCAGCTTCTAATATATTTTTCATATTTAAATAACTTTTGCCAGAACTTGCAGGTCCTATGCAAACTGCTTCATCTGCCAATCTTGTATGCATTGCTTCTTTATCTGCTTCGGAATATACCGCAACGGTTTTTATTCCCATTTCTTTACACGCACGAATAATACGAACAGCAATTTCTCCACGATTAGCAATTAGTATTTTTGAAAACATGGTTTCCTCCTATCCTACTACTGCGAAAGTAAGCTCTCCTTTTACGGCAACTGCACCATCTACAGTAGCTATTGCTTCTCCTACACCAATACTACCTTTTTGTTTGATAATATTTACTTCTAAACGTAACACATCTCCTGGAACAACTTGTTTTTTAAAACGTAAATTGTTAATTCCACCAAAAATAGCATTTTTTCCTTTATTTTCTGGTAAAGAAAGAATAGAAACTGCACCCGTTTGTGCCAAAGCTTCTACCATTAATACCCCTGGCATAATTGGGTTACCTGGAAAATGTCCTGTAAAAAATGGCTCATTGATGGTTACATTTTTATAAGCAACACAAGATTTTCCTGGAACCACCTCTTCTACACGGTCAATCATCAAAAAAGGTGGTCTTTGTGGAATAATATCCATAATCTCAACACTTGTTAACATATATCTTCTCCTATCTTACTTTTATTTTAAATAGTGGTTTTCCGAAGTCTACCATTTCTTCGTTTTTGCTACATATTTCGACAATTTCTCCATCGTATTCGGATTCTACTTCGTTCATTAGTTTCATTGCTTCTATAATACAAAGTACTTGCCCTTTTTTTACGGCATCTCCTACTTTTACAAATTCTTTTTCTTTTGGAGAGGCTTTGGTATAAAAGGTTCCTACCATAGGAGAAGTAATACATTGTATTGTTTCGTCTTTTTCTTCTTGCGTTTTTGTTACTTCTGGTTCTTTTTTGGTATTTACTACTGCTGAAGATACTTCTTCTCTTTTTTTCATATTTATTTTAACGCCATCCGGAAATTCGATACTTAATGTGTCTAGTTTTGAATTTCCCATGGTTTCTATTAATTTTTGAATTTCTTCGTAATTCATGTTATTCCTCCCATTTTTTTAGAATAATAGAACTGTTGTGTCCTCCAAATCCTAAGGAATTGGACATAGCATATGTAATATCTTTTTGTATTCCATGGTTTGGTACAATATTTAGGTCACATTCTTCATCTTTTACTTGGTAGCCAATTGTTGGCGGAATAAATCCTTCTTGTAGTGCTTTTACACAACAAATAGCCTCTACTGCTCCTGCTGCTCCTAGTAAATGTCCTGTGTTTCCTTTTGTTGAACTCATATATACTGTATTTGCTTTTTCTCCTAATGCTTTTTTAACTGCCATGGTTTCTCCTTTGTCGTTTAATGGAGTAGATGTTCCATGTGCATTTATATAGTCTATTTGTTCTTTTTGTATTCCGGCATCGTTTATGGCATTTTCCATTGCTCTTGCAGCACCTTCTCCTCCTGGTGCTGGAGAGGTAATATGGTACGCATCAGTAGATGCACCATAGCCTACTACTTCGGCATAGATGTGAGCACCTCTTTGTTTTGCGTGTTCTAGTTCTTCTAGTACTAAAACACCTGCTCCTTCTCCCATTACAAATCCGCTTCTCTCGGCATCAAATGGAATACTTGCTCTGATTTTATCTGTTGCTTGTGATAATGCCTTAATGTTCATAAATCCAGCTACTCCTGTTGGGGTAATAGAACATTCTGTTCCTCCTGCTAATACTACATCTTGGTAGCCATGTTTAATTAATCTATAGCTTTCACCTATACTATGGGTACTACTTGCACAAGCAGTTACCATGGCAAAAGATTCTCCTTTTAGTCCTAGGTCAATAGCAACATTTCCTGCTGCCATGTTGGTAATAGCAATGGGAATATACATAGGAGATACTCTATCTGGACCTTTTTCTAGATAAATAGCATTTTGTTCTTCTATGCTTTTTAATCCTCCCATTCCAGAACTAATAACTGTTCCTACTCTTGTCATGTCTGTATTTTCCTCTTGAATACCACTATCTTTAAAAGCTTCTCTTGCTGCAATCATCGCATATTGGGTAAACCCATCAATACGTTTTGCTGCTTTATGGTCAAAATAGTTTTCTGGATGATAGTCTTTTATTTCTGCTGCTAATTTTACTTTAAAGTCTGCAGTATCAAAATAGGTAATCTCATCAATTCCACATTTTTCTTCTTTGATACTGTTCCAAAATTCTTCTACCGTATTTCCTATTGGAGTAATTGCTCCCATTCCTGTTATAACAACTCTTCTCATGTTTTCTTTCCCCCTATCCAATCATTCCACCATCAATTGGTATTACCTGTCCTGTGATATAACTATTTTCGTCTGATGCTAAAAAGTATACTAAATTTGCCACTTCTTCTGCTGTTCCCATTCTTTTTAAAGGAATACTAGACAAAATATTTTCTTTTACAGAATCAGCTAGTACATCTGTCATATCGGTTCTAATAAACCCTGGTGCTACACAATTTGCTAAAATATTTCTGCTTGCTAGTTCCTTTGCTAGGCTTTTCGTAAATCCTATGATTCCTGCTTTGGATGCAGCATAATTACTTTGTCCAGCATTTCCTGCAATTCCTACTACAGAAGAAATATTTACTATTTTTCCATGTTTTTGTTTCATCATGATAGGTACTACTTGTTTGCAAATATGGAAGGTTCCTTTTAAATTAATGTCTAATACCTTGTCAAAATCTTCTTCTTTCATACGCATTAATAGTCCATCTTTGGTAATTCCTGCATTGTTAATTACTACATCTAATTTCCCAAATTCTTTGGTAATTTGTTCTACCATTTCTGTGCAAGATGCTACATCGGTAACATCTCCTTTTACAAATAGAGTGCGAATTTCTTCTTGCCCATTTTTTAATTCTTTTTCTAATTCTTCTAAATTTGTGTTTTCAGAAACGTAATTCACAATTACATCATAACCATTTTGGGCAAATTTTTTCGCAATTGCTTTTCCTATTCCTCTTGAACCACCTGTGATAAATACATTCTTTCTTTCCATTTTCTTCTTCCTTTCTTACTACTGTCCTAGTATTTGTTCTAACCCTTCTAAATTAGAAACTGTATAAATGTTACCAGAGCCTAACTCTTTTTTTACAAATCCGGATAGTGTTTTTCCTGGTCCTAATTCTATGTATGTGTCTATTTGTTCTTCTTGCATTTTTTTCATTTGTTTATCAAATCGTACTGGAGATACCATGTGCTTTGTAAGTGTAGATACCATGTCTTCTCCTTCTTGATAAAAAGTACCATCTAAATTTTTTAATACTGGCACATTTCCTTTTTGCCACTCTATTTTTTCTAATTCCTTTTGAAACTCTTCACATGCTTTTTGTAGTTTTGCTGTATGAAATGGTCCACTTGTTTTTAAAGGAACTACTCTTGCTTTTTTTTGTAGTAATACTTGAACCGCTTCTTCTACTTTTTCCTTGTTTCCAGAAATAACAGTCTGCAAAGAATAATTATAATTAGATGGCACTACTATTTTCTCTTGTTCGGATAAAGATGCACATACCTTTTCTATTTCTTTACTATCTAATCCAATAACAGCATACATCGCATATTCTTCTTTTGGAACAAGGTTTTGCATATATTCTCCACGTTTTTTTAATAAATACATTCCTTGTTCTAAACTAAGGTATCCTGCATCTATTAAAGCTGTATATTCTCCTAAACTTAATCCTACAGAAAGAGCCTGTGTGATTCCGCTTTTTCGAACCATTTTTGCAATAGCTAAACTAGTAATAGCAATAGCTATTTGCGCATTTTCCGTTTGATTTAATGTTTCCTGTGGTGCTTCAAAGCATAAACTTGCTAAATCTATTCCAACTACTTTGCTAGCCTCTTTATATAACAATCTTACCTCTTCTTCTTTATCGTAAAAATCTTTTCCCATTCCTACTACTTGTGCTCCCTGCCCAGGAAACATAAATGCTATTTTCTTCATTTTTCTTACTCCTTACTTTTCTAATAAAATAGATCCTGTATTTAACCCTCCACCATAACCAGAAAGTAATATCCTTTGCCCTGGACGAATTTTATCAAATACCTCATCTAATGCAATAGGGATACTTGCGCAAAAAGTATTTCCTACGTTTTGAATATTACTTATCATTTTCTTTTTCTCTATTTGCAATCGCTTTACCATAGAATCTAAAATTTTTTGATTGGATTGATGTGGTATAAAGTAATCAATATCTTGTATTGTTTTTTGTGTTTTTTCTAGTAATTCTTCTATGTTTTTTGTTGTTTTTGTTACTGCATAGCGATAAATTTCTTTTCCATTCATTTGAATATAGTTGCCTACTTGGTAAGTTAAAATATCGCCTTCTATGCCATTACTTTCTAATAAACTAGCATATTCTTTTGGCTCATTTGTTGCTTGAATGAAGGTTGCTCCTGCGCCATCTGCTAACAATATTTTGGTTGCTGGTTCTTTGGTAATGGTAGATAATACATCTACTCCAATAATAAGTGCATTGGTTGCTATTCCAGCAGATACATACAATCTTGCTATATCTAAAGCATTAATATAACCACTGCATCCAGCAGAAACATCCAAACAAATACAAGATGGAATTTGCAATGCTTTTTGTACTTGAAAAGAAATTCCTGGCATTTGCTCTTTACTAGAAGTACTTGCTACCAAAATCATTTCTATGTTACTACTGTCTATTTTCTTTTTTTGTATTACATCAAAGGCAGCTCTTACAGCCATTTCTACTATTGTTTCTTCTTGCACATAATACCTTGTCAAAATTCCACATCTAGAATAAATATAATCCTTGGGTAATTTTTCTTCTTGCTCTAATTGCCAATTTTCTATTTTTCTACTTGGAAGATATCTTCCGGTTCCTACTATTTCTATGTTTTTCATCTTTTCCTCTTGTAATAATTCCAATTTATTGCTTCTATTTTATTATACTAATTTTTGAATTACTATTAGTCTGACTGGTCAGGTTTTCAAAAAAAAAGAAACACCATCTGGTGCTTCTTTCCCTTTTAATTTCTTCTTTTCCCAAAAATAGATAATACTCTTAAGAAAATATTGATAAAGTCTAAATAGAGTTGCATTGCTCCATAAATATGTAATTTACTTTTATCCATGCCTTCTGCTTGTTGTAACATCTTTAACATATTCATATCATAGGCAGTAACACCAAAGAACACAAATAAAATAACCCAGTCTATGATAATGTCTATCATTGGATTTCCTAAGAACCAGTTAATAAGACTAATGATTAATCCTGCTATTAATGTTCCAAATAATAGTGTTCTCCAATTACTTAAATCTTTTTGCGTTCGATAGCCATATAGTGCCATTCCTCCAAATAGAAGCGCTGAAATGACAAAAAGTAAGATGACAGAATTTAATTCAAACAAAGCAAAAATAACGGCTATACTTACGCCATTTATCATAGCATAAATAAAATATAAGATAGCAACTGCTGTTGGCGATAACTTTTTAAATAAAAAAGAAAATAAAATCACAACAAGCAACTCTACAATCAATAGCATACTATAATAACCTTGAAAAATAATTCGTAAGAAAAGTCCTGAAGAGTAAGTATACCATGCAACAATAGCTGTTCCTAATAAACCTAAAAACATCCAAGAAAATGTCTTTGTAAGAAAATTTTTATTTTGCTCTTCTTCCATTTTTCTCCTCCTTCCTTTTATACAAGTTTCTTAACACGTAAATAATACTCTGATTTATTATTTATTATACCGAATTCTTACTTTATTTGCAAGCTATCTATTTGTTTTTATTTGTCTATCAGAAAAAGGAGATCATAGGTTTTCTATAATCTCCTCTATTTCTCTACAAATACGGTCAAAATTTCTACCTGCTATATATTTCATTGATTCTGTGGAAAGATACTGATTTCCCTTTGCTATTTTATTCCAAGTTTTACAACTTATTTTTTCACCAGCATCTAATCTTTTTTTTAGTTGCATAATACTAATAGTATAATAGTATTCTATCCCTTTTACTTTCTCTGTCCCCATTTTATTTCTCCTCTACTTGGCATTTTTCTATTACCATATCACCTTGTATAAGTCTGTTATTTTTACATCCAGTGCTTTTGCTAGTTTTACCATTACTAACAAACTTGGACCTTTTAAGTTGTTTTCTACATCATTAATATGTGTTTTAGAGATTCCGGTTTTCGTAGATAATTGAGAAAGAGTTAAGCATTTTTCTTCCCTTACCTGTTTTAATAAAATTTCTATATGCATATTACCCACCAGTTCTAGTATGTACATATTTTATTTTATTTAAACACAGATACTATCCGCTTTGGCGGAAACGGTAAAATTCACACTACTTTATTAAATTTTTAGGGGTCTATGTTTTTAGTTCTAATTCTAGTTTGTTTTTCTCCTTTCTTTTAAAATAGATAGTTTACTTTTTTTTCTAACCTTTCTAAGAAAGTAATTAGGATATTCTCTCTTGAAAATTCTTCTTTGGGATATTCTTTTTGTAAAGACGTTGCAATATCTTGTAATTCCTGTGGAAAATCCATTTCTTTTACATTAAAACCAACACCTATTAGCAAATATTTAATTTGATTTGCAAGAACACTAGACTGTGTTAGAATTCCTCCTATCTTTTTCCCATTTAATAATAAATCATTTGGCTTTTTAATGGTAAGAGAAATGCCATACAGTTCTTGTATTGCATCCACCATTGCTTCTGCTATTTGTACCGTAATATGTTGTAATTTTTCTAATACACAGGTTGGATAATAAATAATGGTAAAAGCAAGATTTTTCCCCTCTCCCGTATGCCACTTGCGTTCATGTGTCCCTATTCCTTTTGTCTGTGATTCTGCAAGAAGTATTGTTCCATTAGGTAGTTTTTCTTGTTGTACCATTTGCTTTGCCTCTAGCTGTGTAGATGCAATCTGCTTAAAATACAAGATATTTTTTCCTGTAACGATTGTTTTACTATTTTTAATTTTTTCTATATCCATTTTTACCTTCCTTACTCACACATTACTCAAATTATAGCATGGATATACATGTTGTGCAACGAAAAATACAAGCGATACATAAAAAATTTTCACATTGTACAAAAAATTTTTTATAACCCCTTGACAAACACTTTATAATAGTAGTATAATTCATTTTGTCAGTTCAAGAAATGCAGATGTGGCGGAACTGGCAGACGCACAGGACTTAAAATCCTGCGGGACTTAACCTCCCGTGCCGGTTCGATTCCGGCCATCTGCACCACTAGAACACCAAGTGTTTCGGAAGATTCAAACTTGGTGTTTTAATTTTAAAAATAGTCAAAGTTCTAACAAAAGTTCTAACACTTTTCCAAAATTAGAATTTTTATTAAGTTAGAAATGTATTTTTAAAACAAGTTACCTAAAGTGCTAGTTGGGTAAGTTGTTCTTTTTTTGTATCTAATGCTAATTTGTTTTTTATCACATTTGCAGAAATCATTTTATTTTCTACATCTGCATGAGCATATCTTAAAGTAGTTTGAAAATTTGAATGACCTAGCCATATTTGTATATCTTTTAATGGCACACCATTTCTTACTAATAAAGTTCCACAACTATGTCTTAAATCGTGTAGTCTAATATGTCGCAAATTATTATTATCTAATATTTTACTAAAAGTTTGAGTTACATATCCAGGTTTCA